>JAHRAW010000081.1 GCA_020027415.1 Gammaproteobacteria bacterium | reverse complement strand
GATAAAATTGAACGGCTTCGCGTACCGGCGGGTTCTGCGCCGGCAGCTCAAACAGCGACCCCTGCCCACCCGTTGCTGCACCATTTTTCCGCTGTACTTGCGCAATAATCCTGCGCGGATCAATTCGCTCATGAACATGCAGCGATTGGGTCGGCACTTCAAACGAGGTGCGTTCGGCTTTGCCGGTCCATTGCAACTGCGGGTCAAAATGTGGGTCGTATTGATAGGTTTGCGTGGCGTGGTTCGGCGGATCGGTTTGCGTGGTAACCAAACCAACCGGCGGATTATTAACGCGCTCTTTATCGGCGTGCGCGTATTGCTCCACTTTGCGCGGGGTTTTTTGGGTTGATTTTTTCTTCATGGGTCGGGGGCTCGGGATGCTGGGCTACGAACCCGTTTGATTGTATAAATTAATGCGCGCATGGTTGTCGGCGCGGGCGGCGGACTGCGTGTTATGTTGGATTGTTGGGCGCGTCTGGTTTGGCGGCGAGTTGTTTTGCTAACGCGTCAATTTGTTTTTCCAAGGCTAACAAGCGTTCGCGGGTGCGATGCAGCACTTTTTCTTGTACTTCAAATTGTTCGCGGGTGACTAAATTCATTTTCTCAAAGTTGCTGCGCACCACCGCCTCAATGTTGCCGCGCAGTTCATTGCGCAGGGCGGGCGGCAACAGCGCGGCGATGGCGTTGCTGATATTTTCAAGCATGGGCGATTCCAAAGTGAGTAGGCCGGCGTTGGTTATGGCGAAGTGGGCGTGGTCGGGGGCGCGACTGCGATATATTCAATATACGCCGCTTCGCGCAAGGGTCCATACCAATTCTCGTAGCGTTCTTGGGCTTTGCGCCGAAAAATGGCTTGTTGGGCGCGTCGCCAAGCGCGGTCGCGGTTGATGTCGTGGCGACGGCGCGCCACCGCTTGAATTATATGATAGCCGGATTGGGTGCGCACCGGCCTGCTTACTTCGCCGCTCTGCAAGGCGCGCGCGGCTTGTTCAAACTGCGGCGAAAATTCACCGGGAGTGACCCAGCCGAGATCGCCGCCATTGGCGCCGGAGCCTTGGTCGGCGGAATAGGCGTGCGCAATTTTTTGGAAATCCGCGCCGTGCGCAATGCGTTGGTAGAGTTGCTCAGCGAGTTGCCGGGCTTGCTGGTCGGCAGCTTCGGTAACTGCGCTCGGGCGAATTAAAATATGCCGCAGATGTTGCTGTTCAACCACTTGTTGCCCGCGCCGCGCATGCAGTTTCAAGAGGTGCAAGCCGTTGTGGCTGGTAATAATTTCGCTGACCTGCCCGTTTTCAAGTTCGCGCAACGCCTGCATGAATTGTTCCGGCAGTTGGTTAGTGGTGCGCCAACCAAGATAGCCGCCGCTTTGATGATCGGGATTGTCGGAAAAATCCCGCACCAATTGTGCGAACGGCCGCCCGTCCACCGCGCGTTGCCGAAGGTGGGCAAGGTTTTCATGTTCCGAGCGCGCTTGCTGCGCTGATTTCCCCGCCAACGAAACCAACAAATGCGATATTTCATAGGCTTCATCGGCGGCGCTAAGCTCCGGATGGCGCGCTAAGTAGTTTTCAATTTCTTGCGGGCTGGCGTTCACCCGCGCATGCACCGCGATTTCAAGTAGCCGATTGATCAGTTGTTGTTCGCGGATGCTCTCCCGAAACTGCCCGGTGCTGATGCCGTTGCGATTGAGATGGGCGAGCAGTTGCGGTACGGAGGAGTCGTTTTGCTCGGCGACGAAAGCGATGGCGCGGTCTATTTCTGCCGGCGCGATGTGAATGTTGTTACGCCACGCGGCTTGCGCTTGGATGCGCTCATCAATCATGCGATTCAACAGCCGTTGGTCAATGTTGTCGTCAAACGGCTGCAGATCCAAGGATTTCTGCAAGGCTTCGCGCTGGTGGCGGGTTTGATACTCGCTTAGAGTAATGGGTTCTTGATTGACCACCAGCAGAACTTTGTCAATGGCGAGCGATTGCGCAAAGGATGGCGTGGCGAATAACCACGCACTGATTAGCCAACCCGCGAAACAAGCAACCAACGCCGCGCGCGGGTTTCGCCATGAAAATGCTGTTGAGCGCATCACCCTACCCTATTCCGTCAGCCCGCCGCCGCTAACGGCCGGCGCCGAGACGCCCCAAGCCATCCAGTTGCAGCGTGGCGGTGAATCTGTTTTTGTGCGCGCCTTCGCCATCCAGATAACGTTGCGCACCGAACTGGGCTGCCCAGCAGCAACCATCAAAATTGAACCGCAGGGCGGCGGTGTTAATTTGGTCTGCGGCGAGCGAATAGTCGGCGTCAAATTGCAGTTGCCACTGGGGGCGCAACGGAGTTTGGAAAGCCAGGCTGAGTTGTTTGGTCGGTGCGGAATCATGCGTGCTAATTAATGGGGTGTCGTGGAAAACATAGCCAAACTTGGCGCTGCGGTTTGGCGCATTATTATACTCTGTGGACAGCCGAAAAGAATCCAGTTCGCGGCTATTTTGATGCCACCGCGCGAAGCCGGTCACACGCCAACTTTGCGAGAGGGCGGCGGTCGCCTCCGCTAACAAGCCGGAAGTGTCGGCGCGTTCAATGGGCGCGTTGGGGGTTAGCCCGATGCGCCGAGGTTTTAGATAAAACACTTCGCCGAGGTGCAACGCGAAACGTTGCACGCCGCTGTGGTTGGCGATGATGCGGCTGCTGAGCCCGACTGAAATCTGTTCGGTGTCGCCGATGCGGTCACCGCCGAAGAAACGGGTTTCGCGGAAAAGTTGCGCGAAACTATGGTAGCGAATGCGGCTGGTGTCAAAATTGGGGAACTGCAGGCGATTTTGTTTCGCGCGGCGCGGAATGTTGAGGTAGAACAGGCGCGGCTCTAAGGTATGCGAATAGTCGCGGCGCGCGTTCGGTTTGCGTTTGGCGGCTTGCGTGAAAATCTGGCGTTCAAAAAACAAGCCGCTGTCCACGCTAAAAACGGGCGCGGAGAGCGATGGCGAAGACGAAGACGCGGCGGTGGAGGTCGTATTGCGCAACGAATAGCGAATGCTTTGCCAGGCGATTTTGGGTTTCAAATACCCGTAGGCTTGCTCCAACGGCACGCTGAGCGAAGGGGTGAAGCGCAGGCGCGTGCCGCTCGGCGCGCTGCGATTCGGGTGCTGGAAGTTACTGTATTCGGCGTGCGCCGCCAGTTCTAAAAAAGACCATCGGCGCGGTTTCAGTGTCACGCGCACCTGCGGGAGAATTTCATGCGGGCGGTTGGTTGGATTAACACTGCCATTCGCCGAGTCATACGCAATCGCCCGCGCTTGTATGCGCACGTTGTCGCCGAAATAATCCACCGCCGCGCGTTGCTCAACATAACTGGCGGCGGCGATATCCACTTCATTGGAAAAATCGCGCAAGTAGGCGGCATCTGAGATGCGATTCCAATCCAACGCGAAATGCCAGCGGTCGCCGAATTGATGCTGATGTTGGTAGGCGAAGGCGTAGCGGTGTTGGTCGTCCAGTTTGGCGTCCGCCGGCAGCCATTCTCCGCGCAACGTGCCGCGGCTATGCTCGCCGAGATAGCGAAACTTGCCGAATAGTTGTCCGCCGCGTTGGCTTAAAATCCGCGCAGTCAGGGTGGCATCGTAGTGCGGCGCGAGGTTGAGGTAGTACGGGGTTTCCACAATCCAGCCGCTTTCGTCGGCATAACCGAACTCCGGAAATAAAAACCCAGTTTTGCGCCGATTATTGAGCGGAAAAGTAAGCGAGGGAAAGTAAAACAGCGGTATTTTCTTGAAGGTCAAAGTCATCGCTTTGGCGGTACCGATGCCGTTGGCGTGGTCAAGGTGAATTTCTTTGGCGCGCAATAAGACATCTTGATTGCCGGGCGCGCAGGTGGTCATGGTTACCTGCCGCAGGCGTTGGGATTGTTCGCCTTGCAGCAAAATGCGTTGCGCGGTGGCGGTGGCTCGGTGCTGCGCCCGCCCAGACGCGTCCACCGGGGCATCCCGGCGCGCGATTTGCATTTCAATGGCGCTGCCTTCACCGACCCCAGTATCCGCGCTCCATTCCAGCCGCTCGGCGTGCAGGGAGTCGCCGTGCGCGCTGTAAAACACCACCTCGCCGGTCGCGCTAACTTGCTGCGTATCGGTATGGTAGATCATCCGCTTGGCGGTTGCTTGGCGCGCTCCATGCACGAGGCGGGCGTTGCCGAGTAGCGTTACGATGCGCGCTGAGTCCACTTCAATTACATCGGCTTGCAGTTCAATCGGCGCCGTGGCCGACGCCGGGGCCGCGGCAAGTGCCGACTCCGACCCCGACTCCACCGCTAGGCGCGGCAAATCAATCGGCGCCTCAATAAAACTCGGCTGGCAGGCGCCGCCATCGGTAAAATCGCCGAGTGCTCCGCCGCCCGATGATTGCGCAACCGCGATTGAGTTGACGCATATGGCAACACCAGCGAGGAGCAATAATTGAACGGCGAAGCGGCGGGTTAAATAGCGGGCTAAGTGAATCGCCATTGGGCTAAGTGAATCGCCATATTAAATTGTGAAGCGTTGCCAAAGAAATATAAATAGAAGCGGATTATAATGCATGCGTTGGCGCGTGATGGTGCTATCGCGCGCTTGCGGCGACAAGCGATTGAAGCGATTGGTTGGGCGGACGGCAACCCAACCCCACCAAAAAATTGACTCCCTTCCCGCTTTAACTTTTTACCTCACGTTCTATTCACCGCCTACTGAGTCTCGCCACAGCGATGCTGCATACGCCATGACCGATGTTCTCATTCTCGCCGCCGGGCGCGGCGAACGGCTGCGCCCATTGACTGATTCCACGCCGAAACCGTTGTTGCAGGTGGGTTCTAAGACTTTGTTGGAACATCACTTGCATAAACTAAAAGCGCAAGGTTTCCGCGATGTGGTGATTAATTTAGCGTGGCTCGGCGCGCACATCCGGGCGCATGTCGGGGCGGGCGAGCGCTTCGGCTTGCGAGTTCGGTATTCCGATGAGCCGCACGGGGCGCTGGAAAGCGGCGGCGGTATCGTGCAAGCGTTGCGGCAACTTCGCAGCGACCCGTTTGTGGTGCTGAACGGCGATATCTTGTGCGATTTCAACTACGCCAGTTTGCAGATGGCTACCGCAGACGACATGCATCTGGTGCTGGTGCCGAATCCGCCGCATCATCCGGCCGGTGATTTCGGCTTAGCCGGCGGACGATTGGTTAAACTGGCGCCCGCCGCCGCCAACTGCGCTCCAACTCCCACTCAGTCGGGCTGGACTTACGCTGGTATCGGCTGCTTTCGGCGGCGCGTGTTTGCGCACCGCAAGCCGACTCGCGGTACGCTGTCGCCGATTATTGAGCGCGCGATTGCCGACAACCTTGCCAGCGCCGAGGTGTATCGCGGGCAGTGGCTTGATGTCGGCTCTGCGGAACGGCTCGCCTACGCCCGCCAGCAAGCGGCGCAAGCCCAAGCCCAAGCCGCAACCGATTAGCCAAACTGCGCCCGCAGTTGGCGCGCCAGTTCGCCTTCAATTTCAGCAAAATCCACCGGCCGGGCAAGGTGTTCGCGCAACTGGGTCACCGCTAAATCGCGGTAGCCGCACGGGTCAATGCGCCGGTACGGGGTCAAGTCCATATCCACATTTAAACTCAACCCGTGAAAACAACAGCCGCGCTGAATGCGCAAGCCGAGCGCGGCGATTTTGGCTTGTTGCACATACACCCCGGGCGCGCGCCGCCGCCGCGTGCCCGGAATTGCGTAGTTCGCCAATAAATTAAGCACCGCCTGCTCGGTTTGTTTGACTAAGGCTTTGGGACCGTGCTGGCGGCGTTTCAGATCCAACAATAAATACGCAATCAGTTGCCCGGGCGCATGGTAGGTGATTT
>JAHRAW010000074.1 GCA_020027415.1 Gammaproteobacteria bacterium | reverse complement strand
TGATTCTTGTGTTGCGCAAGTCGGCGGCGGCAACGCCCTATTTTAATAAAGACGCGGTGCGCTTGCCGTATAGCGAAGAAAAAATTCAAACCTACTTGCGCGATAAAAGATACCAAGACAAACAAGCGCGCGAAATGCATCTGCGAAAAGGCAAATATGCCACCAACATTTTGCGCGTGCCTTCCTTGAAAGGCTCATCCAAAGAAAAAACCGGCCACCCGTCACAGAAGCCGATCGCTTTGCTCAATCATTTAATCCGCGCCAGCAGCAGAGAAGGCGATATGGTGCTGGACCCGTTCTTAGGCAGCGGCAGCACCGCCGACGCCGCCCAACGCAACCACCGCCGATGGATTGGCATTGAACAAAATCAGGCGTATGTGCGCATGGCAAAAAAACGACTTGCCGGCATTAACGCGCACTCAGAGATTGATCCGGTTGCCTATCCTAAACCGAACGCCGCCCCGCTTTGTGAATTGCGATCTGCGTATAATTAGACCGAGGCTGGAAGCCGATTTGGATTTTTACGCCGTTCCCAGGCGGGTTGCTGAACCTCTTCAATTTACCAATTGAATTAGCAAGCAAAAATTGTTACACTTCCTTTCTCGGCAGGCGCGTAGCTCAGTTGGTTAGAGCACCACCTTGACATGGTGGGGGTCGGTGGTTCGAATCCACTCGTGCCTACCAATATCTCTAAGCATAAAATCTCTACGAATCTCTAAGCGCAAAATAATTGAGTAATCGCCGATGGCTTGCTTACCCATAAACATGCGGTCTGCCCAAAGCGGCGCGCGCTGAAAAATGCTTGAAATCACCCTTCCCGACGGGTCAACGCGCAATTTTGATAACCCCGTTCGCATCCTGGATGTAGCGCGCGACATCGGCGCCGGCTTGGCGCGCGCCACCGTCGCCGGGCGCGTGCAAGGCGAGTTGAAAGACGCGAGCGATATGCTCACCGAAGCCGGCGATTTGACGATAGTGACGCGCGATGATGCGGACGGGCTGGAAATTATTCGGCACTCCTGCGCGCATTTGTTGGGGCATGCCATTAAGCAACTATGGCCGCACAGCAAAATGGCGATTGGTCCGGTGATTGAAAACGGCTTCTACTACGACATTGATCTGGAGCACCGCATCACCGATGCGGACTTAGCGCGGCTTGAACAGCGCATGCACGAATTGGCGGACAGCGATTATGCGGTGGTGAAGGAAGTGGTCGCTTGGGATGAAGCGGTGCGCGTGTTTGACGAACGCAGCGAGCCGTATAAATTGGAAATCCTGAATGAAAACATCGCGCGCGATGCGCAGCCGGCGTTGTATCACCATCAAGAATATATTGATATGTGCCGCGGTCCGCATGTGCCGACTATGGGCTTGTGCCGCTTTTTCAAACTGACGCGGGTGTCCGGCGCGTATTGGCGGGGCGACAATCAAAAACCCATGCTGCAGCGTATTTACGGCACCGCTTGGGCGACGCAAAAACAACTCAAAAATTATCTTGGGCAACTGGTGGAAGCCGAAAAGCGTGACCACCGCAAACTCGGCAAGCAACTGGCTTTGTTTCACATGCAGGAAGAAGCGCCGGGCATGGCGTTCTGGCATGCGCGCGGTTGGACGCTGTATCAAACGTTGCTGCAATATATGCGCGCGGCGCAGCAGGAGCGCGGCTACCATGAAATTAACACCCCGCAAGTGGTGGATTTTTCATTGTGGAAACGTTCCGGGCATGCCGATAAATTCGGCGACGACATGTTTGCGCTGCAATCGGAAGACAAGCAATTTGCGCTCAAGCCGATGAACTGCCCGTGTCATATTCAAGTGTTCAATCAGGGGCTAAAAAGTTATCGCGACCTGCCGTTGCGATTTGCCGAATTCGGCAGTTGCCATCGCAATGAAATGTCCGGCGCGCTGCACGGCTTGATGCGCGTGCGCGGTTTCGTGCAGGATGACGCCCATATTTTCTGCACCGAACAGCAAATTCAGGATGAAGTGTCAGCGTTCATTGATTTTCTGCACGCGGTTTATCACGATTTGGGTTTTACCCAAGTGCTGTATCGCTTGGCGTTGCGACCGCCCAACCGCGTTGGCAGCGATGCCGACTGGGATAAAGCGGAAACGGCGTTGGCGCGCGCGTTAGCAAGTAAAAATTTGCAGTGGGAGGAACTGCCCGGCGAAGGCGCGTTCTACGGTCCAAAGATAGAATTCTCGTTGCGGGATGTAATTGGCAGGGTGTGGCAATGCGGTACCATGCAAGTGGATTTTGCCATGCCCGGCCGGCTCAACGCGCACTACATTGCCGAAGATGGCGGCAAGCGGGTGCCGGTGATGTTGCATCGCGCCTTGCTAGGCTCGTTTGAGCGTTTCATTGGGATTTTGCTGGAACATCACGACGGGAAATTTCCGCCGTGGCTGGCGCCGGTGCAGGGTATGGTGCTGAATATCACCGACGCGCAAGCGCCTTATGCGGCGCAGGTGGAAGAAACCTTGAAAAAATCGGGATTCCGTGTTGAATCAGACTTGCGAAATGAGAAAATTGGGCTTAAAATCCGCGAACATACTTTGCAACGTATCCCGTATCTGCTGGTGGTCGGCGCGCGCGAAGCACAAACCAGTTCAATTGCCGTGCGCACCCGAGACGGCGATGATTTGGACGCGATGCCGGTTGCGCAATTCGCCGAACTTTTGGCGGCGCAAGTGGCCGCAAAAGCACCAGTCAAAGCATAGCCGGGTGCGACGATTATTGCTTGGAGGACTAACCCGATAGCCAAACTAAAAAAACAGCGTATTAACAACCAGATTAACAGCGACCCGCTTCGCTTGATTGGCGTGGAAGGGGAGCAACTGGGCATCCTGCCATTGCGCGAGGCGCTGGAAACCGCGCACGCGACCGGGCATGATTTAGTGGAGATCTCGCCGCTTGCCGAGCCGCCGGTTTGCCGGATTATGGATTATGGCAAGTTTCTCTACAACGCCAGCAAAAAGCGTCACGAGGCGAAGAAGAAACAAAAGCAAATTACCGTCAAGGAAGTTAAATTTCGCCCGGGCACCGATATCGGCGACTATGCAGTGAAATTGCGCAACCTGACTCGGTTTCTTGACGAGGGCAACAAGACCAAAGTGACCTTGCGATTTCGCGGACGAGAAATGGCGCACCGCGAATTAGGCTTGGCAATGCTGAAAAAGGTGGAACAAGATCTCGCCGAGATAGCGGAAGTGGAGCAAGCGGCGACCATGGAGGGGCGGCAAATGGTGATGTTATTAGCGCCCAAGCGCTAACCGCGCCCACTGCGCCTACTTCGTTGCGCCAGTCGCACTGGTGAGCCAGTGGGCGCGAGGCGGAGTGCCCCGTCAGAATGACAAGTCAGAATGACAACATGGCGCGCTGAAATGTGCGCCACTTTTATACCGAAGCAAATTTATACGGAGCCAAGCATGCCAAAAATGAAGACCAACCGAGGCGCAGCCAAGCGTTTCACGCGCACTGCCAGCGGCAAGTTCAAGCGCGCGCAATCCCACCTCAACCATATTTTGACTAAAAAATCCAGCAAGCGCAAAAGACACCTGCGCGCCGGCAGTTTGGTTAAAGCCGCGGATTGCGCCGCCGTCAATAAGATGTTGCCCTATCGTTGAATTGACATTCGGCTAAATTGATATCCGTCATCCGTATATCCGTTACTCGTATCGTCGTATCGTTCGCATTTGTTACAGGAGCCAGAACATGCCCCGCACAAAAACCGGCAGTGTCGCCAAAGCCCGACACAAGAAAATCTTAAAGCAAGCCAAAGGTTACCGCGGCGCGCGTAGCCGTACTTTCAAAGTCGCCAAACAAGCGGTTGCGCGCGCCGGGCAATACGCGTACCGCGACCGATGCCAGCGAAAACGCCAATTCCGCGCGTTATGGATTGTGCGCATCAACGCCGCCGCGCGTGAAAACGGGCTGAGTTATAGCCGCTTGCTCAACGGCTTAGGCAAAGCCGAAATTGACTTGGATCGTAAGATCTTGGCGGATTTGGCGGTGCACGACAAAACCGCTTTTGCCTCCCTCGCGGCGCGCGCGAAGACTGCGTTGGCGGCATAATTTCGCCATAGTCGGCCGTAGCGGAACCACCGCACTGGACGCAACCCCGGCATTGTGAGCAACTCCCACTCCGCGCTTGCCGCGCTTTCTAAGTCTGCTCGGCAAGCCATCCACGACGCCGATTCGTTATCTGCATTGGAGGCTCTCCGCGTTCAGTATCTCGGCAAGAAGGGGGAAATCACCGCGCAACTTAAACTCATCGGCGGCTTGCCGGCCGGGCAACGCAAGCCGTTTGGCGGGGAAGTCAATCGCGTAAAAGGCGAAATACAACGCCAACTGGAGCGGCGTTATCAGCAACTGGATGAAGCCACAATTCACGCTCGGTTGCAACATGAGCGCATTGATGTTACCCAGCCGGGGCGCGGGCAAAGCGCCGCCGCCTTGCATCCGATCAGCCGCACGCTGCAGCGCATGCAAGCGATTTTTGACCGACTCGGTTTTGACGTCGCCGACGGTCCGGAAATTGAGGACGAATACCATAACTTTGAAGCGCTGAATATCCCCGCCGCGCATCCGGCGCGGGCGATGCACGACACCTTTTATATCGGCAAACAGAAGCGGAGGTTGCTGCGCACCCATACTTCTCCGGTGCAGATTCGCTACATGCATCGCCACCAACCGCCGCTAAAAGTGATTGCGCCCGGGCGGGTGTATCGTTGCGATTCGGATCTCACGCACACGCCAATGTTCCATCAACTGGAAGGGCTGGCGGTGGACCGCGACATCACCTTCGCCGACCTCAAAGGAATCTTGATTTACTTCGTGCAGGAATTTTTTGAAAGCGATCTGGGGGTGCGTTTTCGCCCCTCCTATTTTCCGTTCACCGAGCCATCGGCGGAAATGGACATTGCCTGCGTGTTCTGCGACGGGCGGGGCTGCCGAGTGTGCAAGCAAACGGGTTGGTTGGAAGTGTTGGGAAGCGGCATGGTGCATCCAGAAGTGCTGCGGCATGGGCGCATCAAGCCTAAAAAATTCAGCGGCTATGCGTTTGGCTTGGGCGTGGAACGCTTGGCGATGTTGCGCTATGGAGTGAATGACCTGCGGTTATTTTTTGACAATGATTTAGCCTTTCTTAAACAATTTTGAACGAGCGAATTAAGCCGATTCGCCCAACCCATTCCCGCGCGTTAACCTTAAACAGGAGTCATCCGTATGCGAGTCAGTCATGCTTGGTTGCGCGAATGGGTGGCGACGCCAATGGATATTCGCGCGTTGACCGAGCGATTAACATTGGGCGGCTTGGAAGTGGGCGTGGTGGAAACCGCCGCGCCGCCGTTGCCCGATAAACGCTTAATAATCGGCGAGATTATCGGCAGCGAGCCGCATCCAACCGCGCCGCACCTGCGGGTATGCAAGGTGGATATTGGGCGGCGCGCGCCGCTTACCATCGTATGCGGCGCCGCCAACGCCGTCGCCGGCGTAAAAGCGCCGGTGGCGACGGCAGGGGCGAAACTGCCGACTGTGAAAGTGCAAGCAAAAAATATTCATGGGCTGCAATCGGTCGGCATGCTTTGTTCGGCCGCCGAACTCGGCTTGGAGGAGAACTCCGATGCAATTATGCAATTGCAACCGGACGCGCCGCTTGGTAGGTCGGTGCGCCAGTATCTGAACTTATCCGACTCGGTGTTTGAAATTGAATTAACGCCGAATCGCGGCGATTGTCTCAGCATTCTCGGAATCGCCCGCGAAGTATCGGCGTTGACCGGCGCGAAATTAAAAATACCTGCGCAACTTGCGAAAGGCGGGGAAACTAAGGGTAAAGAAAATAAAGGCAAGGAAAAAATCCGCGCGCGCTGCGCAACCTCTTTGCCGATTACTTTGCAAGCCCCAGCGGCCTGTCCGCGCTATGTCGGGCGGGCGATTTGCAATCTGGATATGGCGGCGCCGACCCCGGATTGGATGAAAGAGCGGCTCAGACGCAGCGGCTTGCGTAGCCTCAATATCGTGGTGGATGTCACCAACTATGTCATGTTGGAATTAGGGCAACCGATGCATGCGTTTGATTTGGAGAAACTGGCGGGCGGCATTGTGGTGCGCCAAGCCAAGAAAAACGAGAGGCTGCAACTGCTGGACGAACGCACGGTGAAACTAACCAATCGCCATTTGGTAATCGCCGACCAACGCCGGGCGGTTGCGCTGGCGGGCATTATGGGCGGGAAAAATTCCGCCATCAGCGGAACAACCCGTCATATTTATTTTGAATCGGCGTTTTTTAGCGTTGCCCCGATGCTCGGCAAAGCGCGTGAATTCGGTATGCACACCGATGCTTCGCACCGCTTTGAACGCGGCGTGAATCCCCAATTGCAAGTTGCCGCGATGCGCCGCGCAACCCAGTTATTGATGGCGTTCGCCGGCGGCGCAGCGGCTCCGATCAGCGAGGCGCGGGCGCCGAAGTTCATGCCCGGCGCGGTTAAAATCAGTTTCCATCAATCCGAGATCCCCCGCCTGCTTGGGGTGTCACTGCCGGCAACCACGGTGCGGGCGTCGCTGGAACGTTTGGGCATGCGCGTTACGCCGCGCAAAACGGGTTGGCAGGTGACGCCGCCGAGTTGGCGTTCCGATGTCACCGCGGCGCATGATTTGGTGGAAGAAGTGGGGCGGTTATACGGCTTCAATCGCATTGCGGCGCGGCTGCCGTCGGCCACCGCGCGCGTTGGCAAGCACCCGGAAAAGCGCATTGAAGTCGCTCAGGTCAAACAGAAATTAGTGGAGCGAGGTTATTTTGAAGCGCTTACTTATAGTTTTGTGGACGCCGAACTTCAGCAAATTTTAGTGGGCAGTCGCGGGCTTGAATTGAACAATCCCATCGCCGACAACATGACGGTAATGCGGCAGAGCCTATGGATCGGTTTGTTACAAGCGGTGCGGAAAAATTGCAATCGCCAGCATGAGCGGGTGCGCTTATTTGAGGAAGGGAAAGTGTTCCTGCCAAGTCGCGCGAACGGCGTATGTAAAGAAGTTTCGCGCTTGGGCGGCGCGGCGAGCGGCGCAGTGTTGCCGCGGCAGTGGGGCAGCCGCGCCCGCGCGGTGGATTTTTTTGATATCAAGGGCGATGTGGTAGAGTTATTGGCGCTGTCGTCGGCCGACTCGCGCGCGGAATTTCAGCCGTTTGCGCATCCGGCGTTGCATCCTGGGCGTAGCGCGCGCATCAAAATGGGGAAGGCGACCGTTGGCTATGTCGGGCAGTTGCATCCCAGCCATCAAAAACGCGTGGATATTGAAGCGCCGGTGTATCTGTTTGAACTGGATATGTCGGTTTTAGCGAATGCGCGATTGCCGAATTTCGCGGAAATATCGCGCTATCCCGCCATGCGGCGCGACCTTGCGGTGGTGGTGGATGCCGAAGTTGCCGCGCAAGATGTGATGGCGGCGGTGCGGACGGCGGCTGACCGATTGCTGACTAAGGTGGAATTGTTTGACATTTACGCCGGCGAAAGAATTGAAAAAAATCGCAAAAGTTTCGCTTTCGGCTTGACCTTCCAAGCCGATTCGGGCAATCTAACCGCCGGCGAAGTAGACCTTAGAATAAATAGAATAATCAACGAGTTGCAACGCCAATTTAATGCGAAATTACGCGTTTGAGGCGAATTTTCGCGCCGCCGCCACCTCTTACACATCAGCGCAAAGCCATGACAGTCACCAAAGCGGAACTGGGAAACACCTTGTTTGGCGAGGTTGGATTGAACAAACGCGAGGCAAAGGAGTTTGTGGAAACCTTTTTTGAGAGTATGCGTTGCTCCCTTGAACGCGGAACGACCATAAAATTGTCGGGTTTCGGCAGTTTCGCGGTGCGCGATAAAAAGCCGCGCCCCGGGCGCAACCCGCAGACCGGCGCGCCGGTGGCGATTTCGGCGCGCCGGGTGGTGACCTTCCGCGCAAGCCAAAAACTCAAACAGAGGGTGGCGCAGAATTCGTTTGAACTGGCGCAACAATTGGGCGCCGACCAAGCCGCGAAGACAAAACCCGGCGAGCCTAAAAGCGCCTGAGCCTGACCATGCTTGACCCCAGCAATTTTGAGTTGCCGCCGATTCCGAGCAAACGTTATTTCACCATCGGCGAAGTCAGCGTTTTGTGCGAGGTGAAGCCGCATGTATTGCGTTATTGGGAGCAGGAATTCGCGCAGTTGCAGCCGCTCAAACGGCGCGGCAATCGGCGTTATTATCAGCGCCACGAAGTGCAACTGATTCGGCAAATCAAGAAGTTGCTGTATGGCGACGGCTTCACCATTAGCGGCGCGCGGGCTCGCTTGCAACTACTGGCTGAGGCGGAGCACGGCAAAGCCGCCGGCGGCAAAACGCAATCGCCGGCGCAATCGGGAATGGACAACCAAACAAGCGAGTTGCTCAAACAACTGATCGCCGAACTGAATGAAGTGGCTGATATTTTGAAGTGATATTTTGAAGTAAATTTGCGCGCCGCCGCCGGTTGCAATTACAGGTTGAGTGGGTGGCGCAAAGGAAGTACCGCAACGAGAGTTGCAAGTAGGTGTTTTTATTTCGGGGTGTAGCGCAGTCTGGTAGCGCACCGCAATGGGGTTGCGGTGGTCGGAGGTTCAAATCCTCTCACCCCGACCAATTCATTTTGCTTGCTTTATCACGCGCCGCCGCCAAGCCATGCACACCGTCACACGCTTCCCGCCGAGCCCGACCGGCTACCTACATGTTGGCGGCGCCCGCACCGCGCTCTTCAACTGGCTGTATGCGAAAAAAACCGGCGGCGAACTGGTGTTCAGGCTGGAGGATACCGACCGGCAACGCTCCACTCAGCGCGCCGTTGAGGTGATTTTTGAGGCGATGGAATGGCTTGGGCTGGATTGGAACCAAGGTCCGTTTTATCAAAGCCAACGGCTGGATCGCTATCGCGCGGTGATTCAGCAACTGCTGGAGGACGGCAACGCCTATTATTGTTTGTGTAGCAAACAAAAAATAGACGCCACGCGTGAAGCGCAGCGCGCCGCCGGCCACAAGCCGCGTTACGACCGCCACTGCCGCAGCCGGCGGCAACAACCGACCGCCGCGCAAAGCGCGGTGGTGCGCTTTAAGAATCCGTTGCAAGGCGCGGTCGTTTTTGAAGATGTGGTGCGCGGCAAGGTGGTGATTAATAACGCGGAACTGGACGATTTAATCATCGCGCGCGCAGACGGCATGCCGACTTACCACTTGGGCGTGGTGGTGGATGACATAGATATGGCGGTTACCCATGTAATCCGCGGTGATGACCACACCAACAACACCCCCCGACAAATCAATATTTTCCATGCCTTAGGCGCGCCGCCGCCGGTGTTCGCCCATGTGCCGATGATTTTAGGCGCCGACGGGCGGCGGCTTTCCAAACGACACGGCGCCGTCAGCGTGCTTGAATACCGCGACCTCGGCATTTTGCCGGAGGCGTTGCTGAACTATCTGGCGCGGCTTGGGTGGTCGCATGCCGACCAAGAGATTTTTTCTATCGCGGAGATGATCCAGTTATTTGATATCCGCGACATCAACAAAGCGGCGTCTAATTTTGATATGGCAAAGTTGTTGTGGGTCAATCAACGCCACCTACAAGCCGCGCCGCTGGAGCGATTAACTGCGGAACTGGGCGCGCGCCTGAAACGGCGCGGGCTCAACCCCGAACACGGACCTTCGCTCGCCGAAGTCGCCGAAGCCATGCGCGCGCGCGCGCAGACCTTGGAGGAAATGGCGGATAAGGTGATGTATCTATACGGCGATTTGGCGGGCTATGCGCCTAAGGCGGCGAAAAAGCACCTCACCGCCGCCGCCGTCCAACCCCTGCAAGCCGTGGGCGCGGAATTGTCAGCGGTTGCCGACTGGCAAGAACCCGCCATCAACCAAGCCATCCAAACAGTATTGCAAGCGGAAGCGCTCAAACTCGGCGACCTCGCCCAGCCGTTGCGGGTTGCCATTTCCGGGGGAGCGGCAACCCCGCCCATTGAAA
>JAHRAW010000064.1 GCA_020027415.1 Gammaproteobacteria bacterium | reverse complement strand
TAGAAGCGGTTTAAGGTGATATCGGAAATTACATAATCGCCGCGAATCCACTCGGCAAGCGTCGGTCCAATCCATGGAATGCTGTCAAACAAGTTGACGATGACCTGCGCGCCCCAATACGACATCTGCCCCCACGGCAACAGATAGCCGAAAAAGGCGGTCGCCATCATCGCCACATAAATGACCATGCCGATAACCCACAGCAACTCGCGCGGCGCGCGGTAGGAGCCGTATAACAAGCCGCGAAACATGTGCAGGTAGATGACGATGAAGAAAAACGACGCGCCGGTGGAATGCATATAGCGGACAAACCAACCGCCCCACACATCGCGCATAATGTATTCCACCGAAGCGAACGCGGAGTCTGCATCCGGCTTGTAGTTCATCGCCAACAATACGCCGGTCACGATTTGCAACACCAACATCAGCATCGCCAAACTGCCGAAGTAGTACCAAAAATTGAAATTCTTCGGCGCGTAGTATTCGGCTAGGTGTTCCTTGAAAACCTTACTCGCCGGGAAACGCCGATCAAGCCAGTTCAAAAATCCCATTAGACTGACCCCTGATGTTCGCCAATCAAAATTACATTCTCGGATAGGTATTTATGCGGCGGCACCACCAGATTGGTCGGCGCCGGCACATTGCGATACACCCGCCCGGCCAGATCAAACCGCGAGCCGTGGCAGGCGCATAAAAACGCGCCATCCTCGGCGCCGGCCGCACCCGTCAACGCCGGTCGGTATTTCGGCGAACAGCCGAGATGCGTGCAAATCCCCACTAATACCAACACCGTACGCTTAATGGCGCGGTGTTGATTTTTGGCATACTGCGGTTGCTGCGCAACTTCCGAATCCGGGTCGGCAAGCGCATCGTCCTGCGACGCTAAAAAATCCACATCCGCTTCGGAACGCCCGATAATCCACACCGGTTTGCCGCGCCATTCCACCGTAATCTGTTGCCTGGGTTTAATGTCGCTGATATCCACCGCCACCGGCGCGCCGGCCGCTTTGGCGCGTTCGCTGGGCAGCATGCTGCCGGCGAACGGCACGGCTAACCCCACGCTGCCCGCCAGCCCCATGCCGGTGGTCGCCGCGGTCAACAAACGCCGCCGCTGGGCGTCCACCGCTTTATTCTTTATCGGCTCATCGCTCATCGGTCAATTTTGATCTTGTATGATTAAATATCCGCGCGCGATTATAGTAGCGCGTAAGTCCGCGCGCACGGGTTGCATCACGGCTTTGATTATACTCATAATCGCCGCGGTTGTGTAAACTGGATACCATTGAGTTAAACAATTCTGCGCATGCAAATCCATGACAAAGTAGCCGTCGTCACCGGCGCAAGTAGCGGCATCGGTCTTGCCATCGCCACCCAATTGGCGGAAAAAGGCGCGCGCGCGATTGGCGTGGTGGATATATCGGCGCACTGCCAAGCCACCGCTGCGGCGATCAATCGCCAAGTCGGCGGCGAGGTGGCGCAGCCGTTTTGCGGCGATGTGCGCGCTGCTGAATTTCGCGCCGAAGTGTTCGCGCAAATGGAAAAAATCGGCGGCGAGGTGGTGCGTATTTGCGTGCCGGCGGCGGGCATTCTGCGCGATGCGCTGGCGGTCAAAATGAACCACGACCGCGGGCAAGCCGAGTTGTATGCGGAGTCGCTGTTCCGCGAAGTGTTAGCGGTCAATCTGCTGCACCCGGTGTATTGGGCGATGCAAATGATGGCGCGTATCATTGAACAGCGCGCCGCGCAAAACTTAAAAAAGTGGCAGCCAAGCGAACCCATCCAAGGCTGCAGCGTGCTACTCGGCTCGGTTTCTTCGCGCGGCAATCGCGGGCAAATTTCCTATGCGTGCGCCAAAGCCGCGCTCAACGCGGCCGCCAAAACGTTGCATATTGAGGGCATGTATCACGGCATGCAGAGCAAAGTCGTGCATCCCGGGGTGGTCAACACGCCGATGAGTGCGCAGTTGCCGGCCGGGCATTTTGAAACCCACATGAAGTCGTTGGTGGCGTTGGGGCGCATGATTGAACCGCAAGAAATCGCCGCCGCGGTCTGCTTGCTGATTGAAAACCCCGCCATCTCCGGGCCGCTGTGGGCCGACGCCGGCATGCAGCCGATGGCGTGAGCCGTCCGGCGCAGCTGAAACCCACTTGAACCCCGCCCATGCCCAAAATCACTGCTCCTTTATCCGCCGCCGCCGTTCAGCAGGCGCTCGCTCAACTCAATCGCGCCGCCGCTGAGCCATGGCAAATCATGGACTGCAAACTCCACAAAACTTTTGTCTTCCGCGATTTTGTGGCCGCGTTCGGCTTTATGAGCCAAGCCGCCCTGCTGGCGGAGCGCATGAATCACCACCCCGAATGGTGCAATGTCTATAAAACCGTGCGCGTGGATTTAACCACCCACGACGCCGGCGGTCTCACCCAACTGGATTTTGACTTGGCGAGTCGGATGGATGCTTTGCTCGGCAAATAGCGGCAACCACGCCCCCCTCTTCGTCATTCCTGCAGTCTTTTAATCTGGAATCTCCTCTTCCGCCTCCGCTAAGGAGATTCCAGATTTCGCGGGAATGACGGGCTCAGGCTTCCCACCTCACCGCCCACTGAAATATGCCCACCCCCCGCACCTCCATTCATCAGCGGCTATCAAACAGCGTCACCGTAATTACCGCCAATCAGCGGCTGGCGCGGGAACTGCGGCAACAATTTGACCGCCAACAAGTCGCCGACGGCAAACTGGCGTGGGAAAGCGCGGATGTATTGCCGTATGCGGCGTGGCTACCGCGAACTTGGCAGCAACTGCACGACCTGCATAGTCTGGCGGCCGGCGAATCGCCTGCGCCACCCGCACCGCCGTTGCTACTGAATGACGCGCAACTGGTGGCGGTTTGGGAACGCATCATCCGCGATGACATCAGTCGCCGGGCGCGGCTGGCAAGCGCGGAAATCTCGGGAATCTCAACGGAACCGTTGTGGAATCCCTACGCCACCGCCAAAAGCGCGGTGGCGGCATGGCAACTCTGCCACCAATGGGATATTGCGCTACGCCAAGCCACCGCTTCCAACCAACCCGACCACCGCTGCCTGCGGCGCTGGGCAAATCAATTTGAACAACTCTGCGCAAACCGCAACTGGCTGGATCGCCACCGCCTCGCCGCGCGCGTGATGGAGCTACTCGCTGCGCTTGAAACCCGGTCTGAAACCAAGCCGCAAACCGAACCCGCAACCGACCTCGCGCGCATATTCGGGCAACTTGAATTAGTCGGCTTTGACCAGTTATTGCCGCAGCAGCAAGCCTTGGTGACGGCGTTGCAACGCGCCCATATTGAAATAACGGTTACCGCGCCGCCCGCCCCAAGCCAGCAGAAAATTGAATTCCACAGCTACCCCGATGCCGCCAGTCAGTGGCTGAGTGCGGCGCAGTGGGCGCGCGAACAGCATACGCAAAACCCACAAATGCGCCTCGCCATCATCGCCCCGGACATGCACCAAGCCGCGCCGGCGGTGGAATATGCGCTGCGCCAGACCTTAAGCCCGCAGCAGTTGGTTGCGCCGGCGGTTAGCGCGCAACTGCCGTATCACCTCTCCTTAGGCGACCCACTCAGCCAGTATCCGTTGGTAAAAGCCGCGTTGGTGGCGTTAGCGCCGTTGGCGAATCAGCCGTTGCGCAGCGACGCCTTGTGCCAACTGGTGCGCTCGCCGTTTGTGCGCGGCGCCGAGCGCGAAGCCATGCCGCGCGCCCAATTAGAACGCCGCCTGCGCGCGCAACTGCCGTATCAAATCGGCTTCGCCGACTTCCTCAAACAACTGCCGCAGGCGGAAAAATCCTGCCCCTGCCCGCGGCTCACCGCGCTCCTGCAATCCGCGTGGGCGGCGCATGAAAAAAACAACCCACGCCGAAAAAAGCGATTCATCAGCCACTGGATGAAAACTTTCAGCGAGTGGCTGGAAACGCTCGGCTGGCTCGGCGAACGCGCCTTAGACAGCGATGAATATCAAACCGTGGAAGCGGTGCGCGAACAACTCCGCTACTTAGCCACGTTAGACCTGACCACCCCGCCGATTGCCGCCGCCACCGCTTTATCGTGGTTGCAACGCCGCCTGCAAGAACAGACCTTTCAAGTGGAAGCGCACTCAGCGGCGGCGGTGCAAGTGCAAGTGCTGGGTATTTTGGAAGCCGCCGGACAGCAGTTTGATGGACTCTGGTTCGGCGATTTAGTGGACCGCGATTGGCCACCCCAAGTTCGCCCCACGCCGTTCTTAGCGCCGGCGGCGCAGCGGCTGGCGGGGGTGTTTGCCGCCTCCACCGAACACAACTACGCCCACGCCGCGCGTCTCCAACAACGTCTCATCGCCGCCAGCAAGCACGCGGTGCTGTCCTATCCGCGCCAAGAGGACGACATTGCCACCGTGCCAAGCCCGCTGTTTGCCGAATGCGCCAAGAACGCCGGCGGCGCAGCGACCGCGCACCACGAACCCCCCTATTCCTTCGCCACCCCCGCCAACATCGTGCATGCGCAGCGCCCAAAATTAACCGAATTCGTGGACGCCTGCGGACCGAAATTCCCGCCGCACGCGCGCGCCAAAGGCGGTTCATCGCTGCTTAAAAATCAGGCGCAGTGTCCGTTTCGCGCGTTTGCGGTGCATCGCCTCGCGGCGCAGGAGCAAGCGTTGGACGCCAACGCGCAAGGCTTGGACGCCGCCCAGCGCGGCTCGTTGTTGCATCACGCGCTGCAGTTGGTGTGGCAGAAAATTCAACGTTCGCAAAAGTTGCGCGCGTTGGCGGAGCAGCAGTTGCATGAAATTGTGCACGCCGCGGTCACCACCGCGAGCGCCAGATATCAATTAATCAGCGGCTGCGGCGCGCAGTTTGCCGAAACCCAAAACCAATGGGCGCAGGCCGTGGTGCGCGAATGGTTGCAAGTGGAGCAACAACGCGAAGTTGCGTTTTCGGTGCAGGCGTTGGAACAGCGCATCTCCTTCACCCTACACGGGCTGGAACTGAACCTGAGCATAGACCGCATTGATGTCTGCGAAACTGGCGCGCGCACCCTAATAGATTACAAAACCGGCGCGCAAACCAGCGTCAGCGGCTGGCGCGGCGCGCGCTTGCAAGACCCGCAACTGCCGCTATACGCCATCGCCTTAATGGATGCGGACGCGGACCACCATCACCACGCCAACGCCAACCAGCCGATAGAAACGCTCGCTTTTGCGCGGCTGAAAGCCGGGCAATGCAAATATATCGGCATCACCAACCACCACCATGTAACCGCCAATCCGCCGTTCACGCCGCTGGCAGAACAGCGCGCGCTGAAAGCCGAATTCGCCGATTGGCAAGCCATGCTAACCCACTGGCGGCATGCGCTCGCCAACCTCGCCACCGAGTTTCTGCAAGGGCAAGCGCGCGTAGATCCATTGCTGAACGCGTGCAAATTTTGCCAGTTGGACGGCCTCTGCCGCATTGACAAGAGCAAGCAAGTTGCCCTTGCCGAAGTTGAGGAAGGTGGAGAGTCCGCCGAAGCCGCCGAATTTGGAGAAGCCACGCGCGCGGACTCGAGGCCATGAGCAAGCCCGCCTCAGAGATGAGTGAACTGAGTGAATCCTCGCCGCCGCCCGACCACGCGCACCGCCAATGCGCGTTGGACATCCGCCGCTCGTTCATCGTGCAAGCCCCGGCCGGTTCCGGCAAAACCACCTTACTGGTGCGCCGCTATCTCAATTTACTGGCGCGGGTGGAGGCGCCGGAACAAATCTTAGCCATCACCTTCACCAAAAAAGCCACCGCCGAAATGCGCGCGCGCATCTGCAACGCGCTCAACCGCGAACAGCAAAACGGCGAACCAGAAGACGACCCCGACTTGTTGGCGGCGGTGGCCGCGGTGCATGCCAACAACGCCAAACACAACTGGCAATTGAGCGACAACCTGCGGCGGCTGCGCATCCACACCATTGACGCATTCTGCAATGAACTGGTTTGCCGTATGCCATGGTCGGCGCGGTTTGGCGCGCCGCCCGCTATCGTGGAGGACCCGGCGCCGCTGTATCAACGCGCTGCTAAGCGCGCGCTTGAGCATATTGAACAGCGCGATGAATGGACTCCCGCCGCCCGCCAACTGCTGGCGTTGGTGGCAGCCGATTGGAATCAGGCAATCGCGTTGTTGACCAATATGTTGGCGAAGCGCGATTTATGGATGCGCATCTTGGGGCAAAGCCATGCCACCGACCGCGCTCAGTTTGAAAGCATGTGGCAACGGCATATCAATGCGGAGTTGGAAAAAGTGCGTGCGCTATTGCCGCCCGCCATGCAAACTGAGTTGCTGAGTCTGGCGCGCTTTGCCGCCGAGCACTTGCCTGAGTCTTCGGAGTCTTCGGCATCGTCCGAATCGCCCAAGTTGCCAACGCAAAATTTTCCGCCCGCCACTCACCGGCATATCTCGCAGTGGCATTTCCTTGCCGAGTTGCTGCTAACGCAGAAAGGCACGTTGCGCAAATTGGTGACCAAAAATCAAGGCTTCCCCGTCGACAGCAGCGCACACAAAAAAGTCAAAGCGCGCATGCTGGCTTTATTGGAAACAATCGCCGCGCAGCCGCAACTGCAAAATGCTTGGCGCGCCATCCGCATACTCCCGCCCGCGGTTTTCAGCGACGCGCAATGGGAATCGTTGGCGGCGTTGATGCAATTGCTGCGCTTGGCGGCCGGCGAACTGCGCCTGCTGTTCAAAGAACAAAACCAAGCCGACTACATAGAACTCACCCAGCGCGCGGTGATGGCGCTCGGCGAAGCGCACGCGCCGTCCGATTTGGCGTTGGCGTTTGACTATCGACTGGCGCATTTATTGGTCGATGAATTCCAAGACACTTCCACCGCGCACCTTGATTTATTAACGCGCCTCACCGCCGGCTGGCAGCGCGATGAATGGCGCACGGTGTTTTTTGTCGGCGACCCGATGCAATCCATCTATCGCTTTCGCGAAGCCGAAGTGGGCAATTTTTTACACGTATGGGAACGCCAACAATTCGGCGAATTGGCGGTGCAAAAAATCCGCCTAACCAGCAACTTCCGCTCCGCCGCGCCGTTGGTCAACTGGTTCAACGACACTTTTTTTGCGGTGATGCCGAGGCGCAACGAGCCGAGCCAAAGCGCGGTTAAATACGCCCGCGCGCAAGCGGTCGGCGCGCCCGATGAAAGCACTCGCGTGCATATTCACGCCGCGCTGAAATCAGCGCGCCACCCGGCCGCCGAAGCCGCCGCCATCGCCGCCCTCATTCAGCAACTGCAAGCACAAAACCCAACCCATCGCATTGCCGTATTAGGGCGCGCGCGCGCGCACTTACACGACCTCGCTGCGGCCCTGCGCCAACGCGAAATCCCGTTTCAAGCCATTGAGTTGGAAGCCTTGGGCGAACGCTTGGCGATTCGGGATTTGCTGTCGCTGACGCGCGCCTTGTTGCAGCCCGCCGACCGTATCGCTTGGCTCAGCCTGTTGCGCGCGCCATGGTGCGGCTTGCGGCTTGCCGACCTTGCGATGCTTACCGCAGTCGGAGAAGATTCCAGCCCCCGCTTAAAGCCTGCGGGGGCAGGCTTAACAGAACGCGGGAATGACGGGGAATTGGAGTCGGCTCGTGGAGATGACGGAAAGTCAGAGTCGGCAACCAATTTGCAGCCGCATGCCACCATATTAGAGTTATGGCAAGACCCGGCGGTGTTGGCGCGCTTGTCGGAGTCCGCGCAAACTGCGTTAGCCAGATTGCGCGCGGCGTTGGCGCCTGCCTTGCACCAGCAAGGGCGCATTCCGTTGCGCCGCAATGTGGAAGGCGCGTGGTTGGCGGTGGGCGGACCGGCAACCGTCAGCCAATCGGACTTGCAAGATTGCCAACGATATTTTGAGTTGTTGAGCCAAATGGAATCTGACAACCGCGAAATCACCGCCGCCACTTTGCGCCAAGCCTGCGAGCAGTTGTGGGCGCAAGGCGGCGCCGCTACCACTGCAACTGAAACTACAACCGTAGCGGGCGCGGCGGCGGTGCAGTTATTAACCATTCACAAAGCCAAAGGCTTGGAATTTGACCACGTCATCCTGCCCAATTTGCACCGCCCCACGCGCGGCCATGAAAAACCCCTACTGCGCTGGCGCAACCTACCCGACCAGTTGCTACTCGCGCCCTTGCCAGACTCGGCGACGGCGACGACCGGACGGGGGCCGCCGGACATGTTCTATTGCTACCTTGCGGAGTTGGAAAAAATCCACCATCGCAATGAAGATGCGCGGGTGCTGTATGTCGCCTGCACGCGCGCGCGGCATAGTTTGCACCTATTCGGCGCGGCGCGTTATGACCGCCACAAAGACGTGATATCCACGCCTGCGGAGGCTTCCTTTCTGGGCTTATTATGGCAACGAGTGCAGCCTGATTTTGCCGCCGCAGCCGAATTTGCCGCCCACACCGAAGCCGAAACGGAAACGGAAACCAAAGCCGCCGCCGACTCACAAACCCTGCAAAAACTGCCGGCAGATTGGACCTTGCCAAAGTTGCCGCCCACCCTACCCCTCCCGGCAACAACGGCAGCGGTGCAGAAGCAAAGCGAAACCATTGAATTTTTCTGGGCGGGCGACAGCGCGCGCATCGTCGGCATCGTCTTGCATCACATCCTGCAACAAGTTGCGCACACCGATTGGCAAGGTTGGTGTCGGCAAAAAATCACCGCCCAACAAAAACAACATTGGCGCAACCAACTCGCGCACCATGGCATGCCCGCCGACCAACTAAAAAGCGGCTTGCGGCAAGTGGTGGAAGCCGTGCAAAAAGCGCAACGCGACCCGCGCGCCGCGTGGATTTTCTCGCCGACAAATCACCGCGTCAAAACCGAATGGGCGGTATCGGGCGTAGTGGACGGGCAAATCGTGCATACCCGCATAGATAGAAGTTTCATCACGCCCGACGGCGTCTGCTGGATTGTGGATTTCAAATCCAGCCGCCACCAAGGCGGTGATGCAACGGAATTCTTAGACCGCGAACAAGACCGCCACCAACCACAAATGGCGCGCTACGCCGCCGTGGTGAAACAACTGCGGGCGGAAGACGAGAAAGCAACCGCAACCGAAACTGAAACGAAACAATCGGCGGGTGAAATTCGCTTAGGGTTATACTTCCCAGCGTTACAAGGTTGGCGCGAATGGAGCGCATAAAATAGGGATAACCAATGGCACGGTGGAGACCACTGCTTCGGCAGATTTTTTATTAAATCCGGCGGATTGCAATCTTTGGATTGCTTTGTA
>JAHRAW010000044.1 GCA_020027415.1 Gammaproteobacteria bacterium | reverse complement strand
CATATTCCGCACCTTGGATTTAGAACAAGAGCCGGATAGCGGCAGCCTTGAACTTAACAATGTGACCGACCATATAAGTTTCCGCAAGGTCACGTTTCAGTACCACGGCAGCAACAAGCAAGTGCTTAAGGATCTCTCGTTTGAAATCAAAGCCGGCACCACGGTGGCGTTGATCGGCGTATCCGGCAGCGGCAAATCCACCATCGCTTCGCTGTTGCTGCGGTTTTACACCCCGCTCAGCGGCGACATTCTAATTGACGGCAAACCGCTGGCGGCGGTTACGCTGAAATCGTTGCGCGCCAACACCGCCATCGTCACCCAAGAAATCACCCTGTTTGATGACTCCATTCGCAACAACATCGCGTATGGCGAAGCGGGCGCGGTCAACCAACAAAAACTAACCAAAGCCGCCGACGCCGCCCATGTAACCGAGTTCGCCGCAACCATGGAGCAAGGGCTGGACACGATGGTGGGCGAACATGGCGTGCGCTTATCCGGCGGGCAGCGGCAACGCATTGCCATCGCCCGCGCCTTGTACAAAGACGCGCCGCTGCTGATTATGGACGAAGCCACCTCATCGCTGGATTCGGAATCCGAGCAACACATTCAAATTGCCATTGCGCGGTTGCTTGAACATCGCACCTCGCTGATCATCGCCCACCGCCTATCCACCATTGAAAACGCCGACCTGATTATCGCCCTGGAAAATGGCTGCATCGCACAACGCGGAACGCATGCCGAGTTGATCGCCCAACAAGGAGTGTATGCGAGGCTGCACGCCGCTCAGCACAAGCCGCCACCGAGGGCGCGCAAAACTAAAACCAAACCCGCTTAGCGCGCATGTTGAGCGCAATCCAGCGCGGCTGGCAACATCCGAGACCGCTCAATCGGTTGCTATACCCGCTGTCTCTGCTCTACGCGAGCGCCATGCAAGCGCGCCGCCAAGCCTATCGGTTGGGCGTTCTCAAAAGTCACAAACTGCCGCTGCCGTTCATCGTGGTCGGCAATCTCACGGTGGGCGGCGTCGGCAAAACTCCGCTGCTAATTGCACTGGTGCAACACCTGAAAACTCGCGGGCTGGCGCCGGGCGTAATCTCGCGCGGCTACCGCGGACGCTCCGCCGCATGGCCCCGCGAAGTGACCGAACATGTCACCGCCGCCGAAGTCGGCGATGAACCGGTTTTAATTTTTCAGCGTTGCCAAGTGCCGGTGGTGGTCGGACCGAATCGCATGCGCAGCGCACGCCGCTTGCTTGCCAAACATCACTGCGACATTCTGCTCAGCGATGACGGCTTTCAACACTTGGCGTTGCAGCGGGATATGGATATCGTGGTGGTGGACGGCGAACGCCGCTTTGGAAACGGCTGGTGCCTGCCGGCCGGACCGCTGCGCGAACCGCGCCGCGCGTTGCAACGCGCCACGCTCATCGTCGTCAATCAGCAACGCGCGCAACCAACTCGGAGCGGCGAATTTGCGATGCATACTTCTATTGAGTGGGCGGTGCGCCTTGGCGACCGCGGTGATGGTGGCGGCGGCGGTCGGCAAACCCCGCCGCAAGTCTGCAAACTAAGCGACTTCGGCGGGCAAACCGTGCATGCAGTCGCCGGGCTCGGCAACCCGGAACGATTCTTTAACCAACTGCGCGCGCATCGCATCCAAATAATCGCGCACCCCTATCCGGATCATCACATGTTCACGCCCGCTGACTTTGACTTCGCCGCGGCGCAACCCAATCTACCGGTGTTGATGACCGAAAAGGACGCAGTCAAGTGCAGTCCGTTGCTTGCCTCTGGCGCGCTTACCGCAGGCGCCGCGCAACGATATTGGAAAGTGCCGCTGCAAGTTCGTCTGGCGCCAGAGTTGCTGTCCGCGGTGCGCGCGCGCCTCTAACCCCTGCCCATGCGCCGCTTCCATGTCATCATCCCGGCGCGCTACGCGGCGCAGCGTCTGCCGGGCAAGCCGCTGTTGGAGATTGGCGGCAAGCCGGTAATCCAGCATGTAGTTGAATGCGCCCGCCGCAGCGCCGCCCGTTCGGTTACCGTTGCCACCGATGATGCGCGGGTGGAGCGCGCGGTGAAAGCGTTCGGCGGCGATGCGGTTATGACTTCACCCGAGCATGTTTGCGGCACCGACCGCATCGCCGAAGCGGTGGAAAAACTGGCTTTTTCAGATTCCGAAATCATCGTCAATGTGCAAGGCGATGAACCGCAGATGCCGCCGGCGTTGCTCAATCAAACGGCGGAATTGTTGGCGCGCCAACCGCTGGCGGCGTTGGCAACCTTATCGGCGCCGCTGGACAATGCCGCGCAGTTGACCGACCCCGCCGTCGTCAAAGTAGTCACCGACCGCGCCGGCTACGCCCTGTACTTCAGCCGCGCCGCCATTCCCTGGCTGCGCGCTGAAACCTCCTCAAAATTGGCGGAAGGCGCGGTCGGCGCAGTGCGACGACACCTCGGCTTATATGCGTACTACTGCGATTACCTCAGACGCTTTGCCAAGCGCAACGCGTGCGAACTGGAACAGCACGAAAAACTGGAACAACTACGCGCGCTATGGCACGGCGAAAAAATCGCCTGCGCCGAAGCGGTGGAAACCCCCGCGCCCGGCTTGGACACGCCGGCGGATCTCAAACGCATTCAACGGGCGATGGAAACGGCGGGGGGTTCGTAACCTCTGGTTGTGACTGCACAGGTGGGGCGCAACCAATAACAAAGAAACCCCCGCTGGATAGCGGGGCTTTAATGATGCGCGGGTTCGCTTACAGATTAGCGATTCCGCGCATTGTTTCGTGGTTGCGTTAGAACTCCACCTTGCCCTGCAATAGAATGGCATTGGTGGCATTGGCGGTGGCGCGGTGTTCGCCTATTAGGTTTAGGTGAAAACCAACCCCATGCGCTTGTTTTACCTGCCAACGCACGCCTAAACCGTAGCGGTTGTTGTCATTGGCTAAGGTCATCTCACCATATGGCTGCCAGCGGTGAGTCAAACCATAGCCAACCGTGGCGCGCAATCTCGGCGCAATGTCATCCGCATCGTTCGCGCTAGTCGGCACGCTATGCCGTAAATCTTGTTGCCAAAGGCGCTCCACTTCACTGGTGGTGTCGCCCAAACCAGGTGCAACGGTGAACGATAAGCCTTGCCCGTCGCGTCCGGGATTCAGCCGCACTAAACCATCCACACCCCATTCTTTGTAATCGCCGCGCGCAAACAAACCATGCACATTGCCTTCTATGGTCAAACCACTTGTACTCACGCGCTTGACACCCGCGCGCAAGGCAATGCCGGTGTTTTTGCCGTCATTCTCGCCATCGCTACTGTCATAGCGAATTCCAAACTCGGCCGACGGCTGCAAACTCGCGCCACCGCGCAATTTCCGCGTGTGCGTGGCTTCCAACGACAATTTGAGTTGGCTTACATCAATGCCCGCCGCAGCAATGAATGCACCATTGTCTTCCACTTCTATTCGTGCGATGGAGACTTCACCTTTGCCGCGCAATTCAGTCGCACCATCGGCAGTTTGCGTAATTCGTCCGCTACCGCCGACGGCAAGGCTCTGCATGCTCACATCGCTGTCTTGTTTGGCGCCTGAAGTCGGCGTCACTTCTAAACTGCCTTCGCCATAACCAATGCTCGCCCACATCTCCGCAGCGTCTTCACGCCAACCAAAATATGGGTGCACGCTGACCAACTCAAACTGGTATTCACCGG
>JAHRAW010000019.1 GCA_020027415.1 Gammaproteobacteria bacterium | reverse complement strand
CACCCGCGCGCGTATAAGCGAAAATCTTAGCGATACTCTTAGATTGCGATTAAGATTAAGATTAAGATTGCGATTGAAAGATTGAGAGACTGAGACCACCGCCATGAAGAAAACCATCTTGGAAATTTATGCGTTTGCGGTTTGCTTTTTTGCGGTGGCTTGCGTTGTGGTCACCTTTGGCTTGGTCGCGTGGGATTTTGTGCAACTAAGCGCGCCCCACTTCACCATTAACAGCGCTCAATATCAGTGCCACCAATCCGATGGCGCGTATCAAAATTGCTTTGCGAACGATGCAAAATACACCCGCGATGAAAACCAGATTGCGTTTCCGAGCGGCGCGCAACTGCGCACCAAGCGCATCGCCGATTATGCGCAAATCATCCACGCCGAAAAACGCCGGGCGTTGCAAGGAATCGCGCAGAAAGCGATTGTCTTATTGCTCAATTTATGCGTGTTTCTCATCCACTGGAGGCTCGCCAAACGCGCGGGAATGGCGGGCGGAAGCCGCCAGCCCGCCGATTCGGTTGCCGCGCGTGATTAAGCGATTGATATACTTCCCCAAGCAGGCTATAATCCCGCCGATTTTTAATCATTGTTATTGCCGTACCAACCCGCAACCCGCACTGACCTTATACCCTCTAAGGAGTCCAATCCATGTCGTTGATTGTTTATGTTCCCATGCTGTTAGGCGCGTTCGGGCTGGTGGTTGCCTGGGCGATTTATCGGTTGATGCGCAAGCGCCCCGCCGGCGACGGCAAGGTGGTTGAGATTGCCGATAAAATTCACCATGGCGCGATGGTATTCATGCGCACCGAATACAAATATTTGGCGGTCTTCGTAGTTCTGGTGGCGGTCTTGATTGGGTTCTCCGCGCTCGGCATCGGCAGTATGTTCGCATTCTTGGTGGGCGCGCTGTGTTCGGCTTTGGCGGGTTATCTCGGCATGTATGCAGCCACCAACGCCAATGTCAGAACCACCACCGCGGCCAAACAACAAGGCGCCGCCGGCGCGTTGACCGTGGCTTTTTTGGGCGGCTCAATCATGGGCTTGTGCGTCGCCGCCATGGGGCTATTGGGGCTTGGCTTGCTGTATGTAATTTTCGGCGGCGACCCTGAAACCGCGCATGTCATTCACGGGTTTGGCATGGGGGCTTCCTCGGTGGCGTTGTTTTCCCGCGTCGGCGGCGGCATCTTCACCAAGAGCGCCGATGTCGGCGCGGATTTGGTCGGCAAAATTGAAGCCGGCATCCCCGAAGACGACCCGCGCAATCCGGGCGTAATCGCCGACAACGTCGGCGACAACGTCGGCGATGTCGCCGGCATGGGCTCGGATATTTTTGAGTCTTACTGCGGCGCCATGATCGCCTCCATCGCCATCGCCGCCACCCTTTCCCCAGCCGTGTTGGCGGTCACCGGCAGTCAAAATAACCTAATGTTTCTGCCCTTGGCGCTGTCTTCGGTCGGCTTGCTGGCCTCCATCGGCGGCATTCAGTTAGTGCATATGAACACCGCCAAATCCCCCGAACTGGCGCTTCGCATCGGCACCATCGGCGCCTCGCTGTTGTTCATGGTCGCAGCGCTGGGCTTAATTTGGTGGTTGGGAATCAGCCTCAAAGTGTGGGGCGCGGTATTAGTTGGCGCGGTGGGCGGCATCGGCATTGGCTTGTGCACCGAATACTACACCGGCGGAAAACCAGTGCGCGACATCGCCAACAGCGGCAAAACCGGTCCCGCCACGGTCATGATCATGGGGCTCGCCGTGGGCATGGAATCGGTGGTAGTACCGATGTTGCTCATCAGCGCGATCATCCTCATCGCCAGTACGCTCACCGGGCTATACGGCGTCGGCATCGCCGCGGTGGGCATGTTGGCGACCGTGGGCATCACCATGGCGATTGACGCATACGGTCCGGTCGCCGACAACGCTGGCGGGCTCGCCGAAATGGCGGGGTACGGCAGCGAAGTGCGCGAAATCACCGACTCGTTGGATGAATTAGGCAACACCACCGCCGCCATCGGCAAGGGCTTTGCCATCGGCGCCGCGGCGTTGGCGGCGCTTGCCATCATCTCGGCTTTCATTGAAACGGTATCGGCGCTGCATCCCGACTTCACCTTGCGCATCAACGACCCGCAAGTGTTGGCCGGCATCTTTTTAGGCGGTATTTTCCCATTCTTGGTGGCAAGCATCACCATGAAAGCGGTGGGTAGTGCTGCGTTTGATATGATTCACGAAATCCGCCGGCAGTTCCGCGAAATCCCCGGACTCTTGGAAGGCAAAGCCGAGCCGGATTCCGACCGCTGCATAGACATCGCCACGCAAGCCGCCCTCAGGCACATGATTCTGCCCGGCGTATTGGCGGTCGCCGCGCCGGTGACGGTCGGCTTTGCGTTAGGCGCAACCGCGCTCGGCGGCATGCTGTGCGGGGCTTTGTTGGGCTGCGTGCTAATGGCGCTGACCATGGCAAACGCCGGCGGCGCTTGGGACAACGCCAAAAAACACATTGAAAAAGGCAACCTCGGCGGCAAAGGCTCCCCAGCCCACGCCGCCGCCGTAGTCGGCGACACCGTCGGCGACCCGTTCAAGGACACCTCAGGTCCATCCATGAACATCCTGATCAATGTGATGGCGATTGTAAGTCTGGTAATCGCCCCGCTGCTGGGGGTTTAGGGGTTTTCTCAGAAACTTCTTAAATTGCCTTTGATATTTTGTTATTCTCACAAATCAGTTACGATGTACATTCCT
>JAHRAW010000008.1 GCA_020027415.1 Gammaproteobacteria bacterium | reverse complement strand
GCGCAGTTCGCGTTGCAAAACTTTATTAGCCTGGTGTTGCAATTACCTGGCGTCACCATTTCACGCAACCAGTACACGGCGGCTGTTTATTAGGCGCGCACCGATGACGGACTTTTAACTATGACAGAAAATTTTTCAGCGCTACTGGAAGAGAGTTTGGCGGATGTAATCATGCGCCCCGGCGAATTAATCATGGGCAATGTGGTGGAAGCGAATGATGATTATGTCATCGTCAACGCCGGCTTGAAATCGGATGCCGAAATTCCGGCGGTGGAGTTTAAGAACTCAGTCGGCGAGTTGACCGTTCAAGTGGGCGACCAAGTGGAAGTGGTGTTGGATGCGGTGGAAGACGGCAACGGCACCACGCGCATGTCGCGGCAGCGGGCGATACAAGCGCGCGCGTGGACGGATATGCTCAAAGCGTACGAAGAGCAAAGCATCATCAGCGGCGTGGTGACCGGCAAGGTCAAGGGCGGCTACACCGTGGACATCAAAAATTTGCGCGCCTTTTTGCCGGGCTCGCTGGTGGACGCGCGTCCGACCAAAGAATCCGCCTATATTGAAGGTCGCGAACTCAATTTCAAAATCATCAAACTTGACCAGCAGCGCAACAACATCGTTGTTTCGCGGCGCGCCATCGTTGAGAATGAACTCAGCGAAGAGCGCGAAAAATTGCTGGACACCTTGCAGGAAGGCATGTTGATCAAAGGCGTGGTGAAAAACTTAACCGACTACGGCGCCTTTGTCAATTTAGGCGGTTTGGATGGGCTGTTGCATGTTACCGATATGGCGTGGAAGCGCGTCAAGCATCCTTCCGAAGTCGTCAATATCGGCGAGGAAATTGAAGTCCGCGTGCTTAAATTTGACCGCGAGCAGTGCCGCGTTTCACTCGGGCTGAAGCAGATGGGCGAAGACCCGTGGAGTGATCTGGCGCGTCGCTATCCGATGCACACCCGCTTGTTCGGTCGCGTCACCAATCTGACTGATTACGGCGCGTTTGTGGAACTTGAAGAAGGCGTTGAAGGGCTGGTGCATCTGTCCGAAATGGACTGGACCAACAAGAATGTTCATCCGGGGAAGGTTTGCGATGTGGGCGATGAAGTGGAAGTGATCGTGTTGAACATTGATGCGGGACGGCGCCGCATCTCGTTGGGTATGAAGCAATGCAAGCCCAACCCGTGGGGGGAATTTGCCGCCGCCCATCAGAAAGGCGACAAGCTCAGCGGCACGGTGCGCACGATCACCGATTTCGGCATATTTATCGGCGTTGATGGCGGCATTGACGGGTTGATTCACCTCTCCGATTTGGCGTGGGGGAAACCCGGCGAAGAAATCATCACCGAATATAAAAAAGGCGATGAACTGGAAGTGGTGGTGTTGGCGGTGGACGCGGAACGCGAACGCATTTCACTCGGGCTGAAGCAGATGGGTGAAGACCCGTTTGTCAGTTATGTTTCCGCTAACCGAAAAGGCGGCGCGGTTAAAGGCGTGGTCAAAGAAGTTACCGCGAAACACGCCATCATTGAACTGGCGACGGAGGTGGAGGGATATTTGCGCGCTTCGGAAATTTCCCGCGACCCGGTTGAGGACGCGCGCGCGGTGCTTTCCAAAGGGGATGAGGTGGAAGCCAAAATCATGAGCATTGACCGCAAAGAACGCTATATCTCGCTGTCTATCAAAATCCGCGAAACCGAGGTGGAGGGAGAAGCGGTGCAGGAATACGCCCGCGATGCGGGTTTGGAGAGCGCCAAATTGGGCGACAAACTCAAGAAAAAATTGGGCAAGCAAACGGATTAATCTTCATTCGCCTAAGTCGCTCCGCTGACTAAGCTGACTAAGCTGACTAAGTCGCTCAAACCGCCGAATACTCCCAAGCGGGTTGCCCCTCTTTGCCGCCATGCCGACCCCGCACAGCAAGCCTGAACCGGTGGTGCTGACTAAATCCGAGTTAGTGGCGCGCATCGCCGCGCAGCAGCCGCAACTGTTGTTGCATGATGTGGAACTGGCGGTCAACACCCTGTTGGAGCGCCTGAGCTTGGCGTTGGTCGCGGGCGAGTGCATTGAAATTCGCGGTTTCGGCAGCCTAACCTTGCGGTACCGCGCGCCGCGCGCCGCGCGCAATCCAAAAACCGGCGAAAAGATTTGGGTGGCGGAAAAATATGTGCCGTACTTCAAGCCGGGCGCCAACTTGCGCAAGCGGGTGGATCGCCAATCGGAGGTTGCGCAATGAAGAAATTGTTTTATGGGTTATTAATCGTCGCGGTTGCCTTGTTTGGGTTGACTTTTAGTTACAAAAATGATCAAACCATTGAAATCGCCTATTATTTCGGCATCCAGTTTCAGGTTGAATTGTTGCTGTTGCTCACTTTCTCCATAGGGCTGTTCGGGGGGTATATAACCATGGTATTCAACGCGTTCACCCTACGGCGCAAATTGTTTCAGGCGAACCGACAAATCCGCGCCCTGCAACGAGAAACTTCTGATTGAGGCGCATTGCGCCGCGTTGGCTTGATGATTTGAATTTGCATCCGCTTATGCACTTGAATCTGCACCTGCACTTGCTTAGGCACTTGCATCGGCATTTTCATCTACATAGCGCGATTGTTTCGCCCACGTTGCACCGCTTGCCGATAACCGACCCGCCACCGGCTAACCCCATGGACCCACTCTGGTTACTGTTGCTCTTGCCGCTCGCCGCGTTCAGCGGATGGCTCACCGCGCGACGCGAACAACGCGCGGCAACCGGCAAACATAAACTCCCCGAAGCCTATTTCAAAGGGCTGAACTTCCTGTTGAATGAACAACCCGACCAAGCCATCAAAGTATTTTTAGGCGCGGTGGCGGTGGATAATCAGACCTTGGAACTGCACCTTGCGTTGGGCAGTTTGTTTCGTCGCCGCGGTGAAATTGAAAGAGCCACGCGCATCCACCAGAATCTGGCGACGCGCCCCGGTCTCGCAAAACGGTTGCGCTGGATGGCAATGTTTGAGTTGGCGCAAGATTATTTCAAAGCCGGGTTATTAGGGCGCGCCGAAGAATTGTTTCAAACCATACGCCGAACGCCGGAGCATCGCGAGCAAGCCAACCGCTTCTTGTTGCAAATTTACGATCAAGAAAAAGAATGGCGCAACGCGATTTTGATCGCTGAGGAACTGAGCCAAACATCCGACTTGGATTTGTCGGCGTCGCTGGCGCAGTATTGCTGCGAACTGGCTGAAAAGGCGATTACCGAAGGGCAAAATCAGCGCGCCGCCGATGATCTGCAAGCCGCGTTCCAATACGATGCGCATTGCGTGCGCGCGGTCATCCAATCCGGGCGACTTGCCGCCATGCGCGGCAACCACGCGAACGCCATCGCCATTTGGCGCGGCTTGGAAGAGTTGGCGCCGCACGCGCTCGGCGAGGTCATTGACCATATTGCCAACAGTTACGCGGCGCTTGGCGATGCTGAAAACTATCAGCGGTTTCTGGAAAGTGCCATCCAGCACAACGCCAATTCGGATTGGCGCTTCATCGCGGCTTTGGCGGAGTTGGCAAAGAACCAGCAACAAGACTCGGTGCGGCACACTTTATTGCTTAATTTGGTGCGCAAAAATTCGCGCATGGAAGAGTTATACGCGTTGCTCAACTCCGCCGCGCGCCGCCGGAGCAACGCCGAGAACCATCAAGATTTCACCGCTTTGGTGGCGTTGATGTTGCAAATCTTCGGGCCACAACGCGGCTACCACTGCACCCACTGTGGATTCCACAGCAACTCGTTGCACTGGCAATGCCCAGGATGCAAAAACTGGGGTAGCGTACAGCAACGCGTCGCGGCGTCCAGCGGCAACCGGTCCGAGCAGTTCGGCATGGCGGTATAACTGCCGAGCGACTCAGCAACTCAACGAATCAACAACTCAACAACTCGGCGAAGCAACGACTCAGCCGCCACCGCCACCGCCGCCGACCCACTCAATATGAATATCACAGTCATTGGCAGCGGCTATGTCGGGTTAGTTACCGGCGCATGCCTTGCCGAAATGGGCAACCAGGTCGTTTGCGTGGATAACGATGAAGCCAAAATCCATGATTTGTGCAATGGGCGTTTGCCCATCCACGAGCCGGGGCTGGAGTCGTTGGTGCATGACAACAGCGCGATGGAGCGGCTGCGGTTCACCACCGACCTTGAACACGGTTGCGCGCACGGCGAGGTAATCTTCATTGCGGTTGGCACTCCGCCGCAACCAGACGGCTCGGCTGACTTGCGCCATGTGCTGGCGGTGGCGGACGCCATCGGCGCGCATATGAAGCAGTATCGGGTGCTCGCCGTTAAATCCACAGTGCCGGTGGGCACTTCGCAAAAAGTAGCGGAGCGCGTCGCCAGCCAACTTGCGGCGCGCGGCGTGGATATTCCGGTTAGCGTGGTTTCCAACCCGGAATTTCTCAAGCAAGGCGCCGCGGTGGAGGATTTTATGAAACCGGACCGCATCCTAATCGGCGCTGAAGACGCGCGCGCGCTGCGCCTGATGCGAACCATTTACGCGCCCTTTAATCGCAATCATGAGCGCGTAATTGTGATGGATATCGCCTCCGCGGAACTGACTAAATATGTCGCCAATGTCATGTTAGCGACCAAAATTTCGTGTATCAATGAAATGGCAAACTTGGCGGAACGGTTCGGCGCCGACATTGAGTCGGTTCGCTTGGGCATCGGCGCCGACCCGCGCATCGGCTACTCTTTCGTTTATCCCGGCTGCGGCTACGGCGGCTCCTGCTTTCCCAAGGATGTGCGGGCTTTGCGGCACAGCGCGGCGGCAGCGGGTTATCACACGCGCATTCTGGAAGCCGTGGAAGCGGTCAATCGCGAGCAAAAACACAAGCCGGTGGAAAAAGTAGTGCGCCATTTCGGCGACCGCTTGGACGGCAAACGGTTTGCTTTGTGGGGGCTTGCGTTCAAGCCGGATACGGACGACATGCGCGATGCGCCCAGCCGCACGGTGATGGAAGCGTTATGGAGCATGGGCGCGGTGATTCACGCCTTTGACCCGGCGGCAACCGAGCAAGCGCGCCGAATTTATGGCGCGCGGAAAGACTTGGTGTTGTATGCCGATGACCCATATGAAGCGTTGACCGATGCCGATGGCTTGTTGGTGGTTACCGAGTGGCGCGTGTTGCGCGCGGCCGAGCCGCAGCGTATCAAAGCAAGCATGCGCGGTAATGTCGTCATAGACGGACGCAACATCTACGACCCGCAGGCAATTCGCGCCGCCGGGCTGGTGTATTATGGAATTGGTCGACCCTAATTCAGCGCTCAGTTCCGTTACCAACATGCCCGCCAATTCGCTCACCGCCGGTCTCGCCGGATGGGCGCAGTGCAACATTTTAGTGGTCGGCGATGTCATGTTAGACCGCTACTGGTTCGGGCGGGCGGAGCGCATTTCCCCGGAAGCCCCGGTGCCGGTGGTGACGGTGGATGCCGTAGAAGAACGCATCGGCGGCGCCGGCAATGTGGCGCGCAATATCACCGCGCTCGGCGGGCAATGTACCTTGTTGTCGGTGGTCGGCGATGATGAAGCGGGGCGCAGCATCACCGAAATCGCAAGCCAAGCCAACCTTACGCCGCATTTTGTGGTGGATTTCACCGGGCGCACCACCGTGAAACTGCGCATCATGCCGCGCAATCAGCAGTTGTTGCGGGTGGATTTTGAAGCGCCGCCGGCGGCGCAAGCGTTGGCTGCGGCGTTTGCGAAGTTTGCGGAGGTGCTGGCAGACCATCAAGCCGTGGTGGTGTCCGATTACGGCAAGGGGGGGCTCGGTAACATTGCGCAATGGATTGAGTTGGCGGCAAAAAAAAATATTCCGGTGCTGGTGGACCCAAAACTCAACGATTTCTCCGCCTACCGAGGCGCCACCATGATTACCCCAAACTTAAAAGAGTTTGAACAAGTAGTCGGCGCGGTGCTGGACGATGCGGATATGCAGCGCAAAGCAACGCATTTATTGCACCAATATCAACTGGAGCAATTGTTAGTCACTTTGAGCGAACGCGGAATGGCGTTGTTTTCGCAGAACCGCGAGCCGTTGCGTTGTCAAGCGCGCGCGCAAGATGTATACGATGTCAGCGGCGCCGGCGACACAGTGGCGGCGGTTATGGCGTTGGCGCTGGCCGCTGGGCTGGACGACCGCATCGCGCTGGAACTCGCCAGCGCCGCCGCCGGCATCGTGGTATCCAAATTAGGCACCGCCACCGCGGATTGCGCCGAACTGAGCGCCGCCGTTGCGCGCAACGCAGCGAGAAACACGCAATGATTATCGTTACCGGTGGCGCCGGCTTCATCGGTTCCAACTTAGTGCGGGCGCTGAATCAGCGCGGCGTTGACGACATTCTGGTGGTGGATGATGTCACCAACGCCGAGAAGACGCGCAACTTGTCCGACCTCGCCATCCACGATTACATGGACAAACTGGAGTTTTTGGCGGTGCTGCAAGGCAAGCAATCGTTCGGCAGATTCGGCAAGTGCGGTGAGTTCGGCAGAGTCTCCGCGCTCCTGCACCAAGGCGCCTGCGCGGATACCATGGCCGCGGACGGCAAGTATGTGATGGAGAATAACTTCACCTATTCCAAGGCGTTATATCATTTCTGCGCGCGCCACCGAACGCAGTATATCTACGCTTCTTCAGCCTCAGTATATGGCCGCGGCGCGGTGTTTGTTGAGCAGCCGCAACACGAGTCGGCGCGCAACGTTTATGCTTGGTCCAAACTGCTGTTTGATCAATTTGTCAGACGGCAACGCCCTAAGTTTCAATGCGTCGGCTTGCGTTACTTTAATGTTTATGGCGCGCGCGAGCAGCACAAGGGCAGGATGGCTTCGGTGGCATGGCATTTTTTCAACCAGTATATGCAAGACGCCCAAGTGCGCCTGTTTGAAGGCAGCGACGGGTATGCCAACGGCGAACAGCGGCGCGATTTTGTTTCGGTGATGGATGCGGTCAAGGTCAATTTGTTTTTTCTGGACAACCCCGCGCGTAGCGGCATCTATAACGTCGGCACCGGACGCAGCCAGAGTTTTCACGAGGTCGCTATGGCGGTTATCAATGCGTGTCGGCGGCGGCAAGGCAAAGATTCTATCTCGCTGCAACAAGCGATTAGCGCGCAAGAAATTTCTTATCGGCCGATGCCGCCGCAACTGCGCGATAAGTATCAGAGTTACACCCAAGCGAATTTAGAAAACCTGCGCGCCGCCGGTTATGTCGAACCATTTGCCGAAGTCGCGCGCGGCGTGGATGACTATGTGGGCGAACTATTGCGCTCGCCGTCGCCGTCGCCATCAGCGGTCATCGCCGACCCCAACCCCATCCCCAACCCAGAACCGAAATAGCCAAACGCGGTGGTTCGGAGAAAAGCCATGGCGGATTTAGCCATCATCGGCGGCAGCGGTTTCGCGCAGTTGGCTGATTTTCAAATGCAGCGCCGCGAAACGATTAACACGCCGTATGGCGAGCCGTCCAGCGCGCCGGCGTTAGGGCGGTTATACGCGCATGAAGCGGTGTTTCTGCCGCGCCACGCGGACGCGCATACGATTCCGCCGCATCAAATCAACTACCGCGCCAATATCTGGGTGCTGAAACAACTTGGGGTGAAACGGATTATCGCGTTTAACGCGGTCGGCGGAATCTCGGCTGAATTCAGGCCGGGCGTCATAGCGTTGCCCGACCAGATCATTGACTACACTTGGGGGCGGGCGCACACTTTTTTTGACGGCGCGGTTGGCGACCACCAAAGCGCGGTCAAGCATATTGATTTTTCCAGGCCCTATAGCGAAGCGGTGCGCGCCGCCCTCATCGCGGCGGCGAAACGCGGCGCAGTTGCGCTGCGAACCAGCGCGGTGTATGCGGCGACCCAAGGACCGCGACTGGAAACCGCCGCGGAAATCAACCGACTGGAACGAGATGGCGCGAACATTGTCGGCATGACCGGCATGCCGGAAGCGGCGTTGGCGCGAGAGTTGGAACTCCCGTATGCCGCGCTTGCCATCGTGGTCAATCGCGCGGCGGGGCGCGCCGAGCCGAGCATTAATATGCAGAAGATTGCAGAGTATTTGAAAGTCGGCGCGCAACAAGCGATGCAAATCGTTAAAAACCTGTAGTTTGCTTGGGTTGCTGGGCGGCAGGGGCAAGCACGGATTCCGCGGCTTCTGCATCTTCAGCGTTTTCCACATCATGCGCGGGCAAGTCATCTATGGGCCAAACGACTAATAGCGCGCCGAAATACGGGTGATCAAAATAGTGAATCTGCTTGAATTTAAGGCGGCGTTTTTCCGCGATGAAATAGTACGGTTGCGGTGGAGCGGTGGTGGCTATATCGTCGGTCGCGGACGCCGATGTCGCCGCCGAGGCTGAGGTCGCCGCCGATGGCGAGGCACGCGCAACCGAATCATCCGTCAAATCATCCGCCGCCGTGGACGGCGATGCCGCTGGCTCAGGCGGAGACAATTGTAAATCTACATCGGCATAAATTAAAGCGGTGGTGTAAATCCGCACAAACCCGGTGAGTTGGATGCTGGGCGGTTCGGCTTGCTCGGAGTTATCAAGGTTATCAAGGTTATCGGAGTTAGCAATGTTATCAAGGTTATCGGAGTTAGCAGGGTTAGCCGCGCCAAGTGGAATCAACGGCGCTTCTTGATAGGAACGGGTGGGTTGTTGCCAACTGATGTATGCCAGAATGCGATACCCCGATTCAAGCAATTTGGTTTGCGCCTCTTGCAGATAAACCAGTTGCGTAGGATTCGGTTGTGTGGATTCCGGCAGCGTAGATTCCAGTTGCGTAGGATCTGGTTGTATAAATTCCAGTTGCACAGATTCCTGTTGCGCGGAGGCTTGCTCGGCAAGCATTGCCATCCGCTGCCGCTTCGCAGCCAGCCGCTCCGCCGAGAAATCCCACTGCTCACCGGCGTCGCTTGGCGCAACGTTGTTCTCGGCGTGTTGGAGGTCGGCGGGCAACCGCTCAAAAACGATGATTTCCACCGCGTATTGCCGCGCCATCGCCGCGCCGTTGCTCAGTAGCAAACTGATGCCAAGCCCGCAGGCTATGAATTTTTTCCGCATGATAATTTTGTAAACGAAAAATCGCTAACTCTAACTTTAACAATATCAAATATCGGTGAGCGCCTCGCGTCCGCGATTGTCGATTACTCGCTGGGTTGCCGGCTCAAATGATCCAGTAGTTTTTCAACCTGCGCAAAGCGCGTCTCCGAGTCGGATAGATCTTGCGTCAACTTTAATGTGCAAGGTCCGGTGATACGGTATTGATGCGGTTTATGTTGCGCCAACGCGAAAATAACGCCGACCTCCACCGCCGGATTTTCCACGAACTCAATCTTGCCGCCATGCGCGCCGATATCTAAGTTACGGATTCCCAGTCGCTCGGCTTGCAGTCGCATCGCGGTCAAGCGGAACAAATTTTTGCCGGACGGCGGCAACAGCCCAAAGCGATCAATGGTTTCAATCTGCAGTTCTTCCAGTTCGGCATGGTCGGCGGCGCCGGCGATGCGTTTATACAACATCAGCCGCGCATGCGGGCTGGCGAGATAATCAGCCGGCAACAACGCGGCGACATGTAGGTCCAGGCTCGCCGTCATGTTCGGCGCCACCGGTTGCAATGGCTCGGCGGCGGACGACGCGCGATTTTCGCGCAGCGCGGCAACCGCCATATTCAAGTATTCGCTATACAACGAAAAACCAACATCGTCAATCAGCCCGCTTTGCGTCTCGCCCAATAACTCTCCCGCACCGCGAATTTCCAAATCGTGGGAAGCCAATGCGAAGCCGGCGCCCAGTTCATCCATCAACTCAAACGCATCCAATCGTTTTTTGGCGTCGCCGCTGAGGAAGCGCCGCTCGGCAATCAACAAATAAGCGAACGCCTGATGGTGCGAGCGTCCCACCCGGCCGCGCAGTTGATGCAGTTGCGCCAGCCCAAACCGGTCGGCGCGATGGATGATGATGGTGTTGACCGACGGAATGTCAATGCCGCTCTCAATGATGGTGGAGCATACTAACACATTGAAACGATGATGGTGGAAATCTTGCATCACGCGTTCAAGTTGCAATTCGCGCATCCGCCCATGCGCAAAATTAATGGTCGCCTCGGGCACGATTTCGGCGAGTTCCTCGACAAAACGTTCCATGGAGCGCACCTCGTTATAAAGAAAATAAACTTGCCCGCCGCGGCGAATTTCGCGCAAGCAGGCTTCGCGGATTAACCCATGGCTCCATTCGCGGATGAAAGTTTTAATGGACAAGCGCAGTTCCGGAGCGGTGGTGATGAGCGAAATGGAACGCAGCCCGGCCATGGTGATGTTCAGCGTGCGGGGAATCGGCGTGGCGGTCAAGGTGAGCAGGTCAACCTGACTGCGCAATTGTTTAATTTTTTCTTTTTGCCGAACTCCGAAACGATGTTCTTCATCAATGATCAGCAGCCCCAGCCGTTTGAAGCCGATGTCATCCTGCAACAAGCGATGCGTGCCGATGACGATATCCGGCTCGCCTTGTTGCAGCCGCTTGCTTAGTTCAGCGGCTTGCTTTTTGCTTTTGAAGCGCGACAACGTTGCCACTGATATGGACAAGTCGGCGAAGCGATCGGAGAAGGTTTGATAGTGTTGCTGGGCGAGCAAAGTGGTGGGCACCAACATCGCCACTTGGCGTTTGTTATGCGCCACGATAAACGCCGCACGCATGGCGACTTCGGTTTTGCCAAAGCCGACATCGCCGCACACCAATCGGTCCATCGGTTGCGAAGCGGCAAGGTCGGCGCGCACTTGTTCAATGGCGCATTGCTGATCTTCGGTTTCCTTAAACGGAAAGCGGCTGACGAAGGTTTGGTATGCTTCCTCCGCAATGTGAAACGCATGCCCGGCGCGCGCGTTGCGCAAGGCTTCCATTTCCAACAACTCGGCGGCGACATCATAGGCTTTGTCGCGGGCGCGTTGCTTGGCTTTTTGCCAGGGCGCGCCGCCCAACCGATGCAGCGGCGCGTGCTGCGGTGAACCGCCGATGAAGCGACTGATTAAATTGAGCGACAACACCGGAACATACAACTTGTCGCCGCCTTGATATTCCAGCATCAAAAATTCAGCCGCTTGTCCGTCTATATCCAGAAATTGCAAGCCACAATAGCGGCCCACGCCGTGCTCAATATGAACGACCGGCGCGCCTTCGTGCAACTCAGCCAGCGAGCGGATGATGGTCTCCGGATCTTGCGCTTTGGTTGCGCGCCGCCGCTGCCGGGCTCTTTCACCGTATAACTGACTTTCGGCGATCACCTCCAAACCATGCTTGGGCAGCGCTAAGCCGCGTTCCAGCGGATAGACGCACAGCCCAAGCGCGAGGTCTGGTGTTTGCCGAAACTCGTCCCAAGTGGCGCATAGGGTGGGAGTGGGGGCGGTCGCAATATGCTGCGCGCGCAACATGTTTTGCATGGCTTCCCGCCGCCCGGTGGTTTCCACCGCGAGTAGCAAGCGGTTTTTGGACGCGCTGAGATGGGCCAGCAGATAATGATACGGCGATGATTCGTGCGGCTCCACCGGGAGTTGGGCGGGGGTCGCGCTGGCGGCGCGCCAAACTTGCCCATGGTCGCGGTTGCGCTCGGCGGCGGGCTCGGCGGGCGATTTCGCTTGGCAGTGCAGGATGCGGCGGCGCTTGCGAAACTGCTGTTGCAGGTCGCACGGCTTGAGATACAGCATTTCCGGGGGCAACACTTGGCGTTCCCGGTCGTAGTTGGCGTTGTGGTAGCGGTCTTCGGTTTCCGCCCAGTGCGTGTTCGCGGTTTGCTCTATTTCGCGGTCCAGCAGCCATAGCGCATTGCCGCCGATGTAGTCAAACAACGTGCAAGTTTCATCAAAAAATAGCGGCAAGAAAAACTCGGCGCCGGGCGGGATATTGCCGTTGCTGATTTCGGTGTACATTTTCTGGGCGCGCGGGTCGCCTTCAAAATGTTGGCGAAAGCCTTGGCGAAATTTTTGGATGGCGCTTTCCGTCATGGGAAATTCGCGCGCCGGCAGTAGCGAAATTTGTTCCACCAGTTGCTTGGAACGCTGCGTGTGCGTATCAAAATAACGAATTGATTCAATCTCATCATCAAAAAGATCCAGCCGAAAAGGCGCCTCGGCGCCCATCGGAAAGATATCCACCAAGCCGCCCCGCAGCGCAAACTCGCCCGGCGACATGACTTGTTGCACCGCCGCATAGTTGGCATCGCTTAATTGTCGGCGCAGGGCTTGCAGGTCAATTCGCTGCTGCGTTTGCAACGAAAAACTATGCCCGGCCACATACTCCAACGGCGGCAAGCGTTGCATTAAGTTGCCGCAAGTGGTGAGCAAGATGGCGTGTTGCATCGTCGGCAAGCGCGACAAGATGCGAAGTCGCTGCGAAATGATATCTTGATACGGCGAGAACACATCGTACGGCAAGCATTCCCAGCCCGGCAAAGCCAGCACCGGCGTCTCCGCCGCGGCGCTTGCGTTTGCGCCTGGGCTTGGCTGCAGAAAGAAACCGAGTTCGCCTTCCAGTATCTGCAGTTGGCGTTGATCTTCCAATACAATCACCAACATACCGCGATGTCGGCGCGCGGCTTCCACCGCCGCCAACGCGAACGCCGAGCCGGCTAACTGAGTCCAGCGCACCGCCTGCGCAGGACCGGGTAGCGGCGGGTTCAGCAAATTGGACGGCGGCACTTTTTTAATCAAAGGGTGAGAGAATATTCGGGCACACTAACGCCAATGCGCGCGCCGGCGGTAACGGAAACTGCAATTGTAACCACAGCGTCAGCGGGGGCGGATTTTACTCGTTGCTTGCCGGAAAATATAGACAACGCGCCTAATCTCCAAGCCGACCTCTCGCCCGCCCGGTCATGAAATCTTACCAGTGAAACGCCCGCAGAAAATTTGGGCGATCGTGCCCGCCGCCGGCATTGGCAAACGAATGCAAGCGCCGCGCCCGAAACAATACTTGCCGTTGTTGCGGCAACGGGTGATGGATTATGCGTTGCTTGCTTTGTGTCAAAGCGATTTGGTGGATGGCGTCATCGTCGGGGTTCGCGACGGCGACCGCTGGTGGCAAGCGCAACCGTTTACGCACGCCAAACTCATGGCGGTCAGCCGCGGCGGCGCGCAACGCGCGCACACGGTATGCAATGCGTTGCAACAACTCTTGCAGGACGACATTGCCGCGCCGAATGACTGGGTCATGGTGCACGATGCGGTGCGACCGTGCCTGCGCGCGTTGGATATTGAGCGTCTGGTCGCCGCGGCGCGCGCGCATGGCGACGGCGCGGTGTTGGCGTTGCGGGTGGTGGATGCGTTGAAGCAAGTGCGCGGCGATGGGCTGATCAGCAAGCATCTGCACAGCGCCGGGCGGCATGCGGTTTGGCGCGCGGTGACGCCGCAAATGTTTCGCTGCGGGGCGTTGCACGCCGCGTTACAGCAAGCCTTGGCGCACGGTGTTGCGCCGCCGGATGAAGCCGCGGCGATGGAAAAGTACGGCGTAACCGCGGTGGTGGTGGCTGCGCATCCGGCCAACTTGAAAATCACTTTGCCGGTGGACCTGGAATTGGCTGAAATGGTGTTGCCCCACTTTCACGATGCATAATTTACAATTCGCAACGCACAATTACAATTCACCGCCAGCCCGGCAATGAAATTTTAAATGCAAACGCAATTGAGAATTGGCAACGGCTATGATGCGCATCGGTTGGTTGCCAAGCGACCGCTGATCATCGGCGGCGTGAAAATCCCTTGGCATGTCGGGCTGGATGGGCATTCCGATGCGGATGTGTTGTTGCATGCGCTCTGCGATGCTTGTATCGGCGCCGCCGGCTGGGGCGATCTTGGCAAGCATTTCCCATCCTCGGAGGCGCAATATCGCGACGCCGATAGCCGAATTTTGGTGCGTGAAATCAGCGGTCGGTTAGCGGCGGAAAGTTGGCGGGTTGCCAACCTTGATTGCACCATCGTCGCGCAACGCCCGCAGTTGGCGCCTCATGTGGCGCAAATGGAGGCGAATATCGCCGCCGATTTGGGCGTTGATGTTCACTTGGTCAATGTCAAAGCCACCACCACGGACGGGCTTGGTTTCTGCGGTCGCGAACAAGGCATTGCGGCGTATGCGGTGGCGTTGCTGGAACGGCGCGCTTGAGCCGAACCGAGGTTCGCTAAGTCTTCAAGCCGCTAAGCCATCAAACCACTAAGCCGCTAAGCCGCTAAGCCGCGCCCGGCAAGCAACGCTTGCCATTTCATTTGTTAGGCTGGATTCGGGTCAACCATCCAGCCTAATGGTCGCCCGCCAAACAGATGCATGTGCAGATGAAATACTTCTTGATTGGCGTGCCGCCCGCAATTCACCAATAAGCGATAGCCATCCTCGGCGAGACCTTCCTGCTGCGCCAGTTGACGGGCAACCACAAACAAATGCCCAAGCACGTTTTCATCCGCCTCTTGAATGTCGTTCACCGTGGGGATGATTTTATTGGGAACGATTAAAATATGCGTCGGCGCCTGCGGATTGATGTCGCGGAAGGCGGTGACTCGGTCGTCTTGGAACAAGATATCCGCGGGGATTTCGCGCTTGATAATTTTACTGAAAAGCGTGTCTTCGGTCATGGTGAATTTCTTGATAGCGCGTGGATGAATTACTTTGCTTTGTGGGAGTGATGGGATTGCAATTGTAATTGCAATTACGATTGTAATTGCTCCGCCACCGCATGCAGCGCGGTGCGTTCAATGCCGAACTTGCTCAAATGCCGCGCGGTGTTTAACACGTAGTCACAATTTTTTCCGTGCTTGCCGGCGGCGGCGCGCACAATGGCGACCGTTTCGGCGATGCTCAAGGGCGGCGCAAATTGAGCATGCGCCGGCTTGGAGACAAAGGTCAACGCCGTGACGCATCCGCCGCGCCGCAGGTAGACCTCTTTTAACGCTGGGCGATAGGCGTTATTCAGCATTTCCCGTTTCCGCAGGTAAGCCAAGGATGCCTGAATAGCCTGCGGCGCAACGCGCAACGCGAGGCCATGGCACGAGCCGCCGCGCGCCAAGCCCAACACCAATCCGGGGCATCGGGCGGTGCCGCGATAATGAATTGACCATAAGCAAAGCCGCCGATGATACCCGTACAAGCGCGCCGCGGTGGATTCTTGCACGGCGAAGCCGGGCGCCCACATCAGCGAGCCATAGCCGAACACCCATAAATCGCCCGCCGGCGTGGGCAACGAATTGGATTCATAGGGCGCAAAGCGGGTCGCGCTGAAATCAGGTCGCAGGCGGGCGATGTTCATGGCAATAATGCGGCAAATGCGGCAAATCGCGTTGCCAACGCGGGACTCCGACCACTCAGTGCAACCATGCCAGTTCGCTGAGCAACACCGACAGCATGGCAAAGTCGGGGGCGGCTTCGGCTTTCAGCGCGGTGGTCATTTTTTCAATGGCGTGGATGGCATGACGGTTGGTTTGCAACCACTGCTGCCTCGCGGTGGCGCTTGCCTTGACGTTGTGCGCCAGTACTTTGGAGGTGATCGCGCTGTGGCTGGCGCGCAAATCATTGCCGAGGCTGAAGCGGGCGCGCTCGTGCCAGTCATTGCTGAGCGGCAGGGAATCAATGGCTTGCTCAATCCAATCCAGCGCAAGAATTTCGCGCACTTGAAAATAAATCGCGGCGGTGTGGCGCAGCGAATGCTGGCGTTGTTTGGACAACTCAACGATATCCACCGCATAGCCAAGCAATGGCAGCGCGGCGATTTGCTCGGCGAGTTGCGCCGGCGCGCCGTGCGCCTGCAGTTTTTTACTGCGCTTTTGCAGGGTGGAGAGGAGGTGCTTGCCCAAGGTCTTATTCAGCATGGCGTTGAGTTGCTTGCACCCCGGCGCGAGCGTGGCAACCAACGCTTGAATGTTCAACGGAGCGATATGGTTGCGCACCAACCAAACGATGCAGCGTTGCATACTCGCGGCGACTTGTTCCAACATTTCCAGTTGCACGGCGGCGGCGATTTTATTGTCCAACGCTTCAATCGCGGCGCTGATGGATGGGCTGTCCAGTAGGTCTCTGGCAACCAGATAAGCGCGGGCGATTTCGGCGGTTTCGCTGCTGAGCAGATGCGCCAGACGCAAGTGAAAGCCCGGTCCCATCATGCCAATCAGTTGATTGGTCAGTTGCGTGCAAATAATCTCCCGCTTCAAGCGATGCGCGCGCACCAGCGCGGGATATTTTTTCGCCAAGCGCGGCGGGAAGTAGCGCTCAATTTCCACCGCCAAATACGCGTCATCCGGCGCCTCCGAAGCCAGCAACGCTTGATACATATCCATCTTGCTATACGACAACAGCACCGCCAGTTCCGCGCGCGTCAGCCATTTGCCTTGTTCGCGCCGCGCTTCCAAAGCGGCGTGCGACGGCAGAAATTCAAGTTCGCGGTTGAGCAAGCCGTGCGCTTCTAAGGCGTCTATCGCGCGGCATTGTTGCGGCATCAGCCGGCTGCTGCGCGCGGCTTCCAGGCTGAGCGTTTGCGTTTGCGCGTAGTTATTGCGCAGCACCAACAACGCAACTTCATCCGTCATGCTCGCCAACAACTTGTTGCGTTGTTGCGGCGACAACAGGTTGCGTTGGATTGCCGCATTCAATAATATTTTGATGTTCACCTCATGGTCGGAAGTATCCACCCCCGCCGAATTGTCAATCGCATCCGTATAGCAACGCCCGCCGCCCAACGCATACTCGCTGCGCGCCAGTTGGGTCATGCCCAAGTTGCCGCCTTCGCCGATTACTTTGCATTGCAGTTGCGCGGCATCCACGCGCACCCCGTCGTTGCTTTTATCTTGCACCGTGGCATGGCTTTCAGCGGTTGCTTTCACATAGGTGCCGATGCCGCCGTTCCATAACAACTCCACTTCGGCTTGCAGAATCAGATGAATCAATTCATCCGGGGTGTATTGATCTTGGTCGGCGCCGAGCGCCTTTTTTGCCGCGCGGGAAAGCCGAATGGATTTCGCGCTGCGCGCAAAAATACCGCCGCCGGCGGAGAGCAACTTGCGGTTGTAATCGTCCCACGAGGAACGGGGCAGGGCGAACAGCCGTTGTCGTTCGCGGTAACTGTCGGCGGCGTGCGGGTTCGGGTCAATAAAAATATGCATGTGGTTGAACGCCGCCAGCAGACGAATATGCCGCGACAGCAGCATGCCGTTGCCGAACACATCGCCGCCCATATCGCCGATGCCGATGACGGTGAAATCGGTGGTTTGGATATCTTTGCCCAGTTCGCGGAAATGCCGCTTCACCGATTCCCACGCGCCGCGGGCGGTGATGCCCATTTTCTTGTGGTCATAACCGGTGCTGCCGCCGGAGGCGAACGCATCGCCAAGCCAGAACCCGTAGTGCGTGGATAAATCATTGGCGATATCGGAAAAAGTGGCGGTGCCTTTGTCCGCCGCCACCACTAAGTATGGGTCGTCGCCGTCCTTGCGCACCACATCGGGCGGCGCCAGCACCCGGTTGCCGGATAAATTATCGGTCAGGTCCAACAAGCCGCTGATTAATAATTGGTAACAAGCGATGACTTCCCGGCGGCTTGCCTCGCGGTCGGCGGTTGGCAACTGCTTGACGATGAAGCCGCCTTTGGAGCCGACTGGCACGATGACCGCGTTCTTAACTTGTTGCGCTTTCGCCAGCCCCAACACTTCGGTGCGGAAATCTTCGTGTCGGTCCGACCAGCGCAAGCCGCCTCTGGCGACCTTGCCGCCGCGCAAATGCGTTCCTTCCACGCGCGGCGAGCAAACGAATATTTCATACTTCGGCGCCGGCTGCGGAATATGCGGGATCAGGTCCGGCGTTAGTTTCAACGCCAGATAAGGCTTCGGCGCGCCGCTCTCGGTGGTCTGATAATAGTTGGTGCGCACGGTGGCGTTGACCACATCAAACAACGCGCGGATGATGCGCTCTTCGTCCAAGGTGGCGACCTGAGCGAGTTGGCGGTGGATGGCGGCTTTAATTTTGCGCGTGCCGTTGTCGCTACCGCTACTGCTACCGCTGTTGTTGCGGGCGGGATTAAAACGCGCATTAAAAAAGTGCATGATGGAAACCACCAACTCCGGATGATTGACCAACGCTTCAATGCTGTATTGTTCGCTATAGCGCAACCGAATCTGTTTGAGGTAGCGATAGTAGGCGCGCAACAAACTAACTTCCTGCCAGTTCAAGCCCGCCCGCAAAGTCAGTTGATTAAACGCATCGTTCTCAATGTTGCCATACCACGCCTGCGTGAAAGTGGTTTGGAAGTTTTCTACGCTGAGCGCGGCGTCCAACTTTTGTTGCGGTTGCCACACGATGTCAAAATCATGCAGCCAGCGCGTAGTGTTATCTTGTCGCCGCAGTTGATACGGGCGTTCGGCTAAAATTCGGATGCCCATATTTTCCAGAATCGGCAGCACATCGGAGAGGATCAGCGATTGATCGGCGGCATACAATTTGAAACTGGCGCGCTGCTCGTTTTGACTGCGCGCCTGGCAGGTCAGCGCCGCGTGAATTTTTCCCGGCGCCACATGCGCAAATCGCTCAATATCCATCACCGCTTGCGCAACTGAAAAATCGTTCTGATAACCGCCGGTAAATGCATCGCGATACTGCGCCAGCATTTGCTGCGCGAGTTTGTGACCGCCGCGTTGGCGGAAGCATTCATGCAGGTTATCGTTCCAATCTCGCGCGATGCGCTGAATCTCGCGTTCCAGTTTCACCGCATCCACGGTGCGCGCGGTGCGTGTGTGCGTGGGCGTGGGCGTGCGGCAGTGAATCAAATAATGGATTCGCGTTAGGATGGAATCGGAAAAATAAACATTGAACGACACCTCCTCGGCGGCGAAGTGCGTTTGTAGAAATGTTTGAATGCGTTGCCGCAAGGTGCTGTTGAACAAATCGCGCGGAACATACACCAAGCAAGAATAAAAATGACCGCAGATATCGCGATGCAAATGCGCCCGGGTGTTGCGCCGTTCCACATGGTTGAGGATGGTCATGCAGAGTCCGTATAAATTGCTGAACTCCATCTGAAACAATTTCTCGCGTGGCAGCGTTTCTAAAATCAGTTGCAATTTTTTGTAGGCGTAGCCGCTGGGTCGCAAAGTGCTTTCTTTGAGGATGCGCGCGGTTTTGTTGCGCAGGTGGGGAATGTGTACGGTCGGCAGCATGGTGGAAGTGCCAGCCAGAAATCCGAGCATGCAATAAATGCGGTATTTGCGCGGCGGGCTTGCCGGGTTGCGCGGCAAGCGGCGGTCTAACAAGATGCAATCCAGATAGTTGGCGCGATGAATGGACGAACGTTGCCGCGATTTGGTGAACACCATCGGCGAGGTTTGGTGGTATGCGAGCGGCGGCAACATGTCCATCACCGTGCTTGGGTCGCGGCGCTGAGCGGCGCGCAATACGCCCAGCAGAGATTTTTCGTCAATGCTTGCTTTGCCGCCGCGCGCCGTTTCTTCAATATCCACTTCGGCATAACCGAGGAACGCAAAATTGTCGTTTTCCATCCACCTTAGCAGTGCTTCGTGTTCCGCCATCGGCGTTGTTTTACGGGCGCCAATTTGGGCGGCGAGCGCCAAGGTGCGGGCGCGCATTTTCGCCCAATCTTTCACCACGATTTCAATCTCGGTCAGAACAGTGCGCAATTCCCGCAGCAGCGATTTATGTTGCTTTGGTTCGGTGAAATCAATCACCAACTGGAGATAGCATTCCACGATGCGGTCGCCGTGCGCTTGGTTCGGTTCGCCGCCTGTTGGTTTGTCAGTCTCCGGCTTGTCAGTTTTCGGTTTGCTCAGGGGCGGTTCTTTATACCGCGACATGGTTTGTCGGCGGTGTTGCGAGTCGCGCCGCACTTCAAAGTTTGGATGCGTAGTGTGGTGCGGCGTCTTGCGCATCGCATTGAGTTGGATGGTCAGCGAATCAATCAAGAAAGGCTTATCATCGGTAATGATATGAATGATGGTGATATCTTGTCCGGCGGCGTCTTGGTGCGGTTCGGTGTGCAAGTTATAAATGTCCAGCAAGGTTTTGCCCGGCGCGCGCACAGCTCCGAGTTGTCGGTGTCGCAAGGCCATGGCGCGCAACGCCGGCGCTTTGTCGGCGGTAAAATCTTGTCCGGAAAGGCGATGATAGAAATCGCGCAAAAAATCAATTTCGGCTTTATCCGGAGTCGGCGTGACTTGATGGTTAACCGCAGCAATCAGTTTTTCAGTAATCGGGTTTTTCATGGTATGAATGTTGGTTGAGTGGTCAGTGCGGCGACCGCCGTGGTGGGTGCAAGCGGGGTTGCCGGCGGCGTGCCGTGCAGGGGATTGTAAAGTATCTTTTCGCCTGCGTGGTTATGTTTGTCTGAGTGGCTACATTTGTCTGAGTGGCTACATTTATCTGAGTGGTTACATTCATCTGAATGCTTGCGCTTGCGTTGGCAGCGGCGCGCTTTTTTAACTCTTTTTTAACTCGCAAGCAAGCCGTTATCGTAAAATAAATCGCATGAAAACTGCACTGCATAGCCCACTAACATGGCGGCCGCCCGAAGCGCGCGCGCCGGCTCAGAGTGTGGACGCGCGGCGCGGCGCGGAACGTTATCGCGTGCCGGCGATGGGCATGTTGGCGGCGCCGCTGTGGCGCGGGGATGAAGTTGAGATTGTGGATCCGCAAGGTTTGCAGAGCGCGTTGGTGGCGGGCTTCAATGACCTTGGCGAGTCCATCACGGCGGCGCTTGGCGTGACCCAATACCGGCTTGGCAGCAACGCGCGCATGGCGAAATGTCTGTCCGCGCCCACGCCCGGCGCGCAGCGTTTGGCCAAGAAGTTGCGCGAACACAACATTGACCTCGCCAAAGCCACGGCGTTTGAATTGTTGCGCGGGCAGACGGCGGCGGACAGCAGCGCGGCATTTGTTTGTGAAGCGGACGCGCTGTGCCTAATTTGCGCGCCGGGCGAGGCAATGGAAGTGGAGCAGCAAGATCAATTCGCACGGCATCAATGCGCCGCCGCGATTTCCGCCCCGCCGCCCACTGAATTGCTGGTCTTCATCCGCCGCGCACCCACCACGGCGCATGCCAACCCGTCGGCGGATGAGTCACCGCCACTCAGTTTACGTTTGCCCGAGCCGCTTGCCGAGCCCCGCGAGGAAATCAGCGTGTTGGCAAGCACCGCCGTTGCCTATGAAGTCCAAGCCGGGGAATATATCCAAGTGCTGGATGTGGAAGGTCGCCAGTGCTCCGATTTGCAGTGCTTTGACCGCGCCAAGTTGGAGCAGGGAGTGGAGCGATGTTTGGATGCCACCACCACGCGCGCGTTGATGGGCGCGGCGTATCCACAGCCTGGGTTGTATGCAAAATTTTATGATGTGGATTTTGCGCCGTTGCTGGAAGTGATTCAAGATACTTGCGGGCGGCACGATAGTTTTGGCTTGGCGTGCAACGAGCGATATTATGACGAGGCGGGGTATCCGGGGCATGTGAATTGCTCGGATAATTTCAATGCCGCGTTG
>JAHRAW010000238.1 GCA_020027415.1 Gammaproteobacteria bacterium | reverse complement strand
GCAACGGAGATCTAATCACTAATCACTCAGCGCATCAAAAATGGCTGCCAGTTTGGCGAACGCCTGCTCAAATTGATCGTTGACGATTATATCATCATACTCGTGTTGGTGGCTCATTTCATGCGTGGCGGCGCGCATACGCACAGCGATGGTTGCGTCGCCATCTTGTTGCCGCGCTTGTAGCCGCCGTTGCAACGAGTCCAGCGACGGCGGCATGATGAAAATGGAACGGGCGTGCGGAAATTTGCGGCGCACTGCGCGCGCGCCCTGCCAATCAATTTCCAGAATAGCATGCTTTCCCCGCGATATCAGCGCGGTAACCGCCTGCTTGGAAGTGCCGTATCGGTTGCCGAACACGGTGGCATGCTCAATGAAGCGGCGCGCCGCAATCATCGCCATAAACCGCGCGTTGCCGACAAAATAATAGTCTGCGCCGTGTTGTTCGCCCGGGCGTTGGCGGCGGGTGGTGTGCGATACCGCCAAGGCGACATCGGGGCGAGTTTGCACCAGTTTGCGCGCCAGACTGGTTTTGCCGGCGCCGGAAGGAGCCGACAGCATAATGACAGCAGGCGAAGGCATCAACACAACCAATCTGGGTTCATAAGTTCGCGACCATTGCACTTGGGCGATCGCGATAGGTGATGAAAGCGACTCGGCGACTTGGTTAATCACTGCACTGCGCCGCGCGCGGCGGATTTTATGCTAAATACCGAGTTTATTCACGGCGGTGGATTATAAGGCGTCTCGCCGCTGCTTGCATCGCTTTGATGATAAGGCGAATGCTGTTGCACGGCGTGGATGTATTGCTTGACATGGCTTTTTTCATTGCCGACGAATTGCTGGATGGCGTTGGTGAACGGGTTGTCCTGCAACCAGTGCAACGAGCGCGTCTGCGTCGGCGTGAAGCCGCGCGCGATTTTGTGTTCGCCCTGCGCGCCCGGGTCAAACCGCTGCAAGCCGCGCTCAATGCAAATCTCTATGCCTTGGTAATAGCAGAGTTCAAAGTGCAGGCTGTCCAGGTAACCGTGGCAGCCCCAGTGCCGCCCGTACAAAGTATGCTCGTCTAAATACATCAACGCGGCAGCGCACGGGCTACCATGGCGGCGCGCCATCACCAACTGGATTTGGGTCGGCATAGCCGCCGCCACCGTCATAAAAAATTGCGCAGTAAACGCCGGCGCGCCATGTTTTCGGTCGTATAAGCGCCGATACATGGCGGCAAAAGCATGCCAATCCTGCGCCTTGGCGGTATGCCCATCCAAGCGCTCAATGAGCACTCCCGATTGTTGCACGGCGGCTCTTTCGCGGCGGATGTTGTTGCGCTTTTTGGCTTTCAGCGTGCTTAAGAACTCGGCGAAATCGCGGTAGCCGCGGTTGTGCCAATGAAACTGACAATCCACTCTAGATACTGCGGCGCGCGTGCGCAACAACTCAAATTCATCGGCTTCAATAAACAGGCTGTGGAGACCGCTGAATGGACCTTGCCGCATCAGTTCATGCGCGCCGTGCAACAACTGCGCGGTGATTTCTCGGCGCGCGGCGGGGCGCGCTAAAATCCGCTGCCCGCCGGCCGGGGTGAACGGAATGGCGTTGACTAACTTAGGGTAGTAATTGAGCCCGGCGCGGTGAAAAGCCGCCGCCCACGCGTGGTCAAACACAAACTCCCCCCACGAGTTGTGCTTTTCGTATAATGGCATCGCGCCGACTAACGCCCCGTTGTCAAAGCAGCCCAGATGACGAGGCAACCACCCGCAGGCGGCGCCGACGCACTGGCAACGTTCCAGTGCCGATAAGAATTGGTGTTGCAGAAAAGGATAACCGCCGCGCACCAACGCGTTCCACTGGCGCTCATCCAGCGCCTCCATGCTAACAAATGGGCGGGTGTACACCGAATGCTACCGATTCAAGTTGGCGAGGATGGCGCGGTTGGCAAGCGCTGATAGATATTGCTTGCCTGGGCGAGCAACTGTGACTGCGCCCACGCCCACGAATATGCATCATCACGGGTGGTTGCCATATCGCAAAAAAATAGGGTGACAGCAATTAGCCGGCTATAATAGCACGTTGCCCCAATTGACCGCCGGCGGAAAAACGCGAACCGCGAACCGTGTGCGCGGGAGTTTGTCAATCATTTTTATTGGAGTTCAACAAAATGTCATTTAGCGACCGCGACGGCGTAATCTGGATGGACGGGGAATTCGTGCCTTGGCGCGAAGCACGGGTGCATGTATTAACCCACACGCTGCATTATGGCTTGGGCGTGTTTGAGGGCGTGCGCGCCTATCACACCGACCAAGGCACCGCCATTTTTCGCCTGCGCGAACACACCGACCGCCTGCTGCGCTCGGCGCATATCCTCAACATGAAAATTCCCTATGACGCGGACGCCTTAATTGAAGCGCAGCGGGAAGTTGTCAAACGCAACCATCTGGACTCGGCGTATCTGCGCCCGATGGCGTTTTACGGCGCCGAAGACATGGGAATTCGCGCCGACAAACTGAGCGTGCATGTTACCGTGGCGGCGTGGGAGTGGGGTTCCTATCTCGGCGAGGAGAACCTGAAACATGGCATTCGCGTGCGCGTCTCGTCGTATGCGCGGCATCATGTCAATGTCAGCATGTGCCGCGCCAAAGCCAACGGACACTATATTAATTCCATTTTGGCGTTGCAGGAAGCGGTGGAAACCGGCTATGACGAAGCCCTGCTGCTGGACACCGACGGCTATGTAATGGAGGGCTCCGGCGAAAACCTGTTCGTGGTGCGCAACGGCGTGGTCTACACCCCGGACTTGACCTCGGCGTTGGACGGCATCACCCGCAACACGGTCATTCAGTTGCTGGCCGCGCAAGGCTTGCAACTGGTGGAAAAACGCATCACGCGGGACGAAGTGTATATCTGCGATGAAGCGTTTTTCACCGGCACCGCGGCCGAGGTTACGCCCATTCGAGAGTTGGATAACCGCAAAATCGGCAACGGCGACCGCGGTCCGATTACCGAGGCAATCCAGAGTCAGTTTTTTGATGCGGTTTATGGCCGCCTCCCGCAATACCGCGAGTGGCTAACCTATGTTTGAACCAGATCCCGAACAGCCCAATACCCGACAGCGGGTGGAAATCACCGCCGAGCAATTGCCGTTGCATTGCCCGCCACCCGGCAAACGCTTGTGGGATTCGCATCCCAAAGTGTATCTGCCGATGCAGAACCGCCCTACCGAGCATGGCAATGAACAAACATGCCCCTATTGCGGCACGGTGTATGTACTGGTCAGCACCGCCGCAGCCGCGCACTGAAGGTTGCCGCTTGGCGAATCGCTGCTACTTGGCGAAATCGTGCAACTCGTAGCCGCGCACCGGCAAGCCGCGAGTCTTTCTGCGCCCGGTTCACCATGCCCGTCCGCGCGCGCAAAATCCTAATTGTCGGTCCGTCTTGGGTCGGCGATATGGTAATGGCGCAAAGCCTGTTCAAGGTTCTAAAACAAGCCCACCCACGCGCCGCGTTGCAGGTGCTGGCGCCGCCTTGGAGCGTTCAAATATTGGAGCGCATGCCGGAAGTGGAGGCGGCGCTGTGTATGCCGGTCGGGCATGGCGAACTCAACTTGCGCGCGCGGTGGGCGTTGGGGCGGCGGCTCAGGCAATCCCAATTTGACCGCGCGATCGTGCTGCCAAACTCGCTTAAGGCGGCGTTGGTGCCGTGGTTCGCGAACATTCCCACGCGCACCGGCTATGTCGGCGAACAGCGGTGGGGGCTGCTGAACGATATTCGCCGCCTCAACCGCGCGGCGATGCCGATGAACGTACAGCGTTTTGTGGCGCTCGGCTTGCCTAAATCAGCGCCCGCCGCCGCGCTGCAGGCGGACGCGATTCCGCAACCGAAACTGGCGGTGAAACGCGCGTCGGCAAACGCCACCGCGGCCCGCTTCAACCTTGCCGACGCCGCCGAGAAGAAGGCGGTGGCGCTTTGCCCGGGGGCTGAATATGGTCCCGCCAAGCAGTGGCCCGCCGAGCATTTCGCGGCGGTCGCCAAGCGCCAACTGCAACAGGGTCGGCAGGTGTGGTTGCTTGGCTCACAAAACGATCAAGCCATCGCCGCGCGCATCGCCGAACTGTGCCGGCACCGCTGCGCCGATTTAACTGGGCGCACCACGCTTGGCCAAGCGATTGATTTGCTCTCGCTGGCGCAGTATGCGGTGACCAATGACTCTGGTTTGTTGCATGTGGCGGCCGCCAGCGGCTGCCATGTGATTGCGCTCTACGGCTCTTCCAGCGCGACTTTCACGCCGCCGCTGACCGCGCGCGGGCGGCGCGATTGCCTCGCGTTACCACTGCACTGCAGCCCATGTTTCCAACGCACCTGCCGCTTTGGGCATGTCAACTGCCTTAACAAATTAAGCCCAGAGCGGGTGCTTGCGCAGATTAAATAAGTCAAATCCACTGCAATCGATTGCAATCCACTGCAAAATTCCGCCACTTGGTATACACTCCCTAGTCAGGTTTTTCGCCGCCCAGAGTTTCGGCGCAGTTTTTTATCGGCGCCGAGTTGCAGGTATTTGTTGCTGGATTGGCGGCTACCGAAACCGCATCCGCGGGCGGCGAACCCAAGATAAACCACCCGAATCACTGACTGATCTACGACGAGTAAAGACAGATGCCGGCCCACTCAGCAGCAGCCCAGCACCGCGCCGATGACAATCGCGCCGAACCAACCGAAATCGCCCTACAGCCGGCTGCGTGGGATATATGGGATAAGAAATATCGCCTTAAAAGCATGCACGGCGAACCGCTGGATGCCGACATTAACGCCACTTTTGCGCGCATTGCCGACACCCTGTCGGAGGTGGAAGAAGGCGAGCAAAAGCAACAGGAGTGGCGTGAAAAATTTTTATGGGCGTTGCAGAATGGCGCCATTCCGGGCGGACGCATCGTCTCCAACGCCGGCGCGCGCGCGCATAAACCCGCCACCAGCACCATTAATTGCACGGTGTCGCGCACGATTCCGGATTCCATGGACGGCGTGTTGGTGTCGGTGCATGAAGCGGGGTTAACCTTGAAAGCCGGTTGCGGCATCGGCTATGAGTTTTCCACCTTGCGTCCGAAGGGCGCTTTTGTCAGCGGCGCCGGCGCGTATACCTCCGGACCGCTGTCGTTTATGGATATCTTTGATTCCATGTGTTTCACGGTGTCTTCGGCGGGCGGGCGGCGCGGCGCGCAGATGGGAACTTTTGATATTAGCCATCCGGACATCATGGAATTTATCCGCGCCAAACAAGCGCACGGCAGGCTGCGTCAATTCAATATGTCATGCCTGATTACCGATGAGTTTATGCAAGCGGTCGCCGCTGGTGAGCCGTGGCAATTGTCGTTCCCGGCGTCCGCCAAAGAACTGGAAAGCGGCGACCATACCATCATCTGGCGCGACTGTTCGCAACACCAATCCTACACCACCAACGAATACGGGCAAGTCGCCTGTCGCGTGTATCGCACGATTGCGGCAAAGGAGTTGTGGGATTTGATTATGACTTCCACTTATGAGTACGCCGAGCCGGGCTTCATCCTGATTGACCGCGTCAACCATATGAACAATAACTGGTTCTGCGAGAACATCCGCGCCACCAACCCGTGCGGCGAACAGCCCCTGCCGCCGTATGGCGCGTGCCTGCTGGGTTCGGTCAATCTGGCGCAATTTGTGGAAAACCCGTTTTCTGATGCGGCGCGTTTTGACTGGGAAAAGTATCGCAAAGTGGTCGCCATTTTCTCGCGCATGTTGGATAACGTGGTAGAAATCAACGAGTTGCCGCTTGCCCCTCAGCGCGACGAAATGATGAGCAAACGCCGACACGGCATGGGGTTTCTTGGGCTTGGCTCAACGCTGACCATGCTACGCATAAAATACGGCAACGCCGAATCGCTGACCTTCACCGAACGAGTCGCCAAGGAACTGGCTACGGTGGGCTGGGAGACCGGTCTCCAACTCGCCCAAGAAAAAGGCGGCGCGCCGATTCTGCAACAGGAATTTACGGTAACGAACGAAATGCTCAGACGCCGCCCGCGTCTGCGCGAGGACGGCTATCAACTCGGCGACCGCGTTAAAGGTTCGGTGCTGATGGGCTTGTATAGTATGTATATGCAGCAGTTTCCGCAATCTATGCGCGACGCAATTGCCGCGCATGGCTGCCGCTACACGCATCACACTTCCATTGCGCCGACCGGCACGATCAGTTTGTCGTTGGGCAACAATGTCAGCAACGGCATTGAGCCGTCGTTCGCGCATCACTACAGCCGCAATGTGATCCGCGAAGGCAAGAAATCTAAGCAAAAGGTGGAGGTGTATTCCTATGAATTGTTGGCTTATCGGCAGTTAGTGGATCCCGACGCGGCGCCGCACACCAAAGCGCAGGAGCCCAGCCGCAACCAACCCGGCGGCAACCGCCTGCCCGACTATTTCGTCATCGCCGCGGATATCACCCCGCAGCAGCATGTTGATGTGCAGGCGGCGGCGCAAAAGTGGGTTGATTCCTCCATCTCCAAAACCGCCAATGTGCCGACCGATTTTGCGTTTGAGGATTTTCAAGATATCTACCACTACGCGTGGCAAAAAGGGCTCAAGGGATGCACCACTTTCCGCTATAACCCGGAGGTGTTTCAGGGCGTGTTAGTCAAACAATCAGAACTGGAAAACACCATCTATCAGTTTACGCTGGACAACGGCGAGACCATTTCGGCGCGCGGCGACCAAGAAATTGAATACGACGGCGAAACCCATACCGCCGCCAACCTGTATGACGCGTTGAAAGAGCACTATTACGGCAGATTTTAGTCTGCCGCAGGCGTTCCCATCCCCACCCCCATCCCTAAGCGGCAAAACGAGTCGCCAACCGCAAGCCATCCGGACTTTTCTCATGAGCCTCAAAATTGAACATAAAATTGTTGATTACAACATTTTGAAAACGCCGCCCGCAGCGGACGCGAAAGCATCCCCGCCCGCGGCTGTAGCGGACGCCAAACCCGCCGCTACTGCGGGCAACAAGATCGCGCACATGCACGAACAGGTGGAACGCCCGCCCATGCTGGTCGGTTGCACTTATAAAATCAAAACCCCGGTTTCCGAGCATGCTTTTTATATCACCATCAACGACATCTTGCTCAACCCGGGCACGCCCTATGAGAAACACCGCCCGTTTGAGATCTTCATCAACTCTAAGAATATGGATCATTACCAATGGATTTCCGCGCTGACCCGAATCATTTCGGCGGTGTTTCGCAAGGGCGGCGATGTTGCTTTTCTGGTGGATGAGTTGCAAAGCATCTTTGATCCGAAGGGCGGCTACTTTCGCAAAGGCGGAAAATATGTGCCGTCGTTGGTCGCGGAAATTGGCGATGCAATTGAAACCCACCTGACAAGAATCGGCTTGATTGCCGCGCCGCGCCTTGACCAACACCAACAAACCATGCTTGCTCAGGCGCGCAAGCAATTCAAAAAACAGCAAGACCTCAACCTGGACCCCGGCGAGCCCGGCGAACCCGACGCAACCGCTTTCCCGGAAACCGCGGTGTTATGCGGCAAGTGCATGTATAAAGCCAAGATTATGTTAGACAACTGCTTGACTTGTCTGAATTGCGGGGACAGCAAATGCAATTAGGCGGCCGGCTTGCGTGACCGCCATGCGCCGGAACCGGCTTCGCCAACCCGCGGCTGACTTGCAAGCGGTTGCCTTGCGCGCGCGGCGGTGAACACCGCTTTTGCCTATTTTAAGCAAGCCGCGGCGACGCATTCGCCGGCGACCATTGCCGCCAAGTTAGGCTTGCACAACAACACAGTGTTGCGCTGGCAGGAACAAGGGCGGGCGCCAAAACACTATGCGCCCGACTTGCTTCGGTTGTTGGGCAGGAGCGGCGATGCAACCACACGGTCTATGCAGGATAAGGACCAGTATTACACCAAGCCCGAAACTGCGCAATTTTGTGTTGACCGATTCCAACGCACCGCGCAAAAACTGGCGGTGGATTTATCCACCTATCACTTCATAGAACCTTCCGCCGGCGATGCTCGGTTTTATGAATTGTTTCCCAAAAACTGCCGCCCAACTCTTTTCTATATCCTGCTGGGAAGGAAGTGAATATACCCACGGTGTTTCAGGTATGGAGCAAAATCAACACGCATAAAATTAACCGACCGAGCCAGCGCAC
>JAHRAW010000218.1 GCA_020027415.1 Gammaproteobacteria bacterium | reverse complement strand
GTCCCATTGCGTGCCTGCCTCAGAATAATTTCTCGGTCAATTATTAATGATTAACTTGTATTAATTATTAACTGGTTAATTTTTTCGTTAACCTTTCACCGCCAATTTCTTGCCGCGCTGTTTTCCGGCGCGCGGTTCGTCGCTCACGCTTAGTGTGATATGACAACTGCGCTTGAGAATGCGCACTCCGCGTCCTTTGGCGCGCGGCTGGAAACGTTTCAGCATCGGCGCCTCATCCACCATTGCTTGCTCAACCCACAATTGATCAATATCCGCGCCCTCGTTGTGTTCGGCGTTGGCGATGGCGGAGTCAAGCGCTTTCTTCATCGGCTTTGCTCCTTTTTGCGCGCTGAACTCAAGAATTTCCAACGCCTTGCCCACCGGCTTGGCGCGAATCTGCGCCGCCACCAAGCGGCACTTCTGCGGCGACAAGCGAATGTATTTTGCGACCGAGCGAACTCGCATGATGACGACCTTTATTTAACCTTCTTGCCGGCGGCATGCCCGCGATAAGTGCGCGTTGGCACAAACTCACCGAGTTTATGACCGACCATGTTTTCCGATATCAACACCGGCATGTGCTGACGACCGTTATGCACGGCGATGGTCAAGCCGATAAACTCCGGCATGATCATGGAGCGGCGCGACCAAGTTTTAATCGGACGGCGCGATTTCTCCTCGCGCGCTTTTTCAACCTTCACCCACAGGTGATGGTCAACAAAGGGACCTTTTTTAACGGAACGCGGCATGGTTATTTTTTACGGCGACGGATGATCATGGATGAGGTGCGCTTGTTGTTGCGAGTGCGATAGCCTTTGGTCGGCACGCCCCACGGCGAAACCGGATGACGCCCGCCGGAGGTGCGCCCTTCGCCGCCGCCGTGCGGATGGTCCACCGGATTCATGGCGACGCCGCGCACGGTCGGGCGAATGCCGCGCCAACGCTTGGCGCCGGCTTTGCCGAGTTTGCCTAAACCATGCTCCGAATTGCCCACTTGCCCGATGGTCGCGCGGCAATCCAAATGCACCTTGCGCATTTCGCCGGAGCGAAGCCGCAACTGTGCGTAGGCGTCTTCCTTGCCGATATACTGCACCGAGGCGCCGGCGGAACGCGCCATTTGCGCGCCTTTGCCGGGCTTGAGTTCAACGCAATGCACCACGCTGCCCACCGGAATGTTGCGAAGCGGCATGCTGTTGCCCGAATTGAACGCCGCGCCGTTGCCGGAAACCACCGTATCGTTGGCTGCCAGCCCGCGCGGCGCGATGATGTATCGGTGTTCGCCGTCTCGGTACACCAGTAACGCGATATGCGCGCTCCGATTGGGGTCGTATTCCAGCCGCTTGACCGTGGCGGGGATGCCGTCTTTGGCGCGCTTGAAATCAATCACCCGATAACTGCGCTTGTGCCCGCCACCACGATGCCGCACGGTGATGCGCCCCTGATTGTTGCGCCCGTCAATCGCCGTTTTGTTGCGCAACAACGGCGCATAGGGCTTGCCTTTGTGCAAACCCGACGCGCTCACTTTGACCATGCCTCTGCGCCCCGGCGTGGTTGGCTTTTGTTTTTCCAGTGGCATATCGTCGCTACTTTATGAAAACACTTAGGTTGTTGGTAAATGGCTTAACGGATTAACGGCTTCGTGGCTTAACGGATTCGCGGCTCAACCGCCTGCCATGCTCATAAAATCAATATCGTCGCCTTCCTGCAATCTCACATGCGCCTTTTTCCAGTTTTCGCGTTTGCCCGGCGTGCGCCCAAAACGTTTAATTTTGCCGCGCACATTGGCAACTTGCACATTCAGCACTTTGACTTCAAACAGCATTTCCACCGCTTGCTTAATCTCCGTTTTGTTGGCATCGGGCAATACCCGAAAAGAGATTTGTCGGTGTTTGTCGGCGGCGCGCGTGGTTTTTTCCGAAATCACCGGCTGCAAGATAATTCGACAGAGTCGTTCTTCGTTCATTTGGATTGGCTCCGCCAGATTGCAACGCGCAAAACAGCGAGCGCAACGCCGAGAATTTTCCGTTCGCGGTTCATTGCAATGCCTCGTCAATCTGCTTCGCTGCGGTGACCGTCAGCACCACCTGTTCGTGACTAATCAGGTTCAGCGGATTAATTTCTCGGCTGGTGCAAACCGAAACCGACGCCAAGTTGCGCGCCGACAATTCCACATTTTGCTCGCTTTCCGCCAACACTAACAACGCTTTGACGGCGCCCGCACCCAACACGGTCAGCGTGGCGAGCAACCCTTTGGTGCTTGGTTGCGGCATGCTCAGTTGATCTACCACCAACAAACGTTGCTGGCGATACAACTCGGATAAAATAGAACGCATCGCCGCGCGGTACATACTGCGATTCACTTTCTGCGAAAAATCTTTGGTGCAAGCCGGGAAAGTCACCCCGCCGCCGCGAAATATCGGGCTGCGAATGCTGCCGGCGCGCGCCCGCCCGGAGCCTTTCTGGCGCCATGGTTTGGCGCCACCGCCGCGCACCGCCGCGCGGTTTTTCTGCGCGCGAGTACCGGCACGCCGCCCGGCTTGATAGGCGATCACCACTTGATGAACCAACGGCTCGTTGAATTCCTTGCCAAACGCGGCTTCGGATAACCCCAACTTGCCGCTCTGTCCGCCGGCGGATTTGTTAATGTTGAGTTGCAGGCTCATGCGCACACTCACTCTCTAATTTGATTCCGCTTCATGCCGACTACGCCGATTGGATTTTTTCCCTTTCACCGCAGGCTGAATAATCACATCATCCCCGCGGCTTCCAGGAATTGAACCGCTGAGCAACAGCAGGTTGCGCGCGCGGTCTACCCGCAACACTTCCAACCCTTGCTGAATGCGCCGCACCGCCCCCATATGTCCAGCCATTTTTTTGCCTTTAAATACGCGCCCAGGATCCTGAGCGTTGCCGATGGAACCCCCTGAGCGATGCGCTTTGGAGTTGCCATGCGTGGCGCGCCCGCCGCGGAAGCCGTAGCGTTTCATCACGCCGGCGAAACCCTTGCCGATCGTCCGCCCGGCGACATCCACTGTTTCGCCCTGGCTGAACATCTCCACGGTCAGTTCGGCGCCCGGCTTCACCTCAATCGCTAGGTTCTCCGCGTCGGCGTTCGCCATCGGTATATTTTCAAGCGGCTGCGCCAGACGAAACTCCCAAACTCCACGCCCCGGCTCCACCCCGGCTTTAGCGAAATGCCCCTGCATCGCTTTGGTAACGCGACTGGCGCGGCGCGCGCCGATGGTAACTTGCACCGCGTCGTAGCCATCGGTCGGCACGGTTTTCACCTGCGTGACCCGGTTCGGAGTCGCTTCCACCACGGTCGCCGCGCGGGCTTCCCCTTGCTCGGTGAAAACCCGCGTCATGCCTAATTTTTTACCCACCAGTCCGAGTGCCATTTTTTTAATTCCGCGATTATGATTAAGTTTTGATTTCAACATCCACCCCGGAAGCGATATCCAGTTTCATCAACGCATCCACGGTTTTGTCGGTTGGTTCAACGATATCCAAAATGCGCTTATGGGTTCTAATCTCAAATTGGTCGCGCGCGGTTTTGTTGACGTGCGGCGAACGCAACAGGGTGTATTTCTCTATCTTGGTGGGCAACGGAATCGGGCCCATCACCAGCGCGCCGGTGCGCCGCGCGGTGTCCACAATCTCCTGCGCCGAGCGATCGATCGTCTTGTGATCAAACGCTTTCAAACTGATGCGGATTTTGGAGTTCTCAACTTTCACGACTCGGTTCTCATGGTGGGGCGGGATGGATGCAACCCGCTATTTGACAACTTTAGTAACCACGCCGGCGCCCACGGTGCGACCGCCTTCGCGAATCGCAAAACGCAAACCCTCTTCCATCGCAATCGCCACTATCAACTCTACCTCCAACTTTACATTGTCACCCGGCATCACCATCTCCGCACCACCCAATAACTTCACCAACCCCGTCACATCCGTCGTCCGAAAATAAAACTGCGGACGATATCCATTGAAAAACGCCGTATGACGACCTCCCTCCTCCTTGGATAATATGTATACCTCCGACTCAAAACAAACATGCGGCGTAATCGTGCCCGGACGCGATAGCACCTGACCACGCTCTACATCTTCGCGCTTTACCCCACGCAATAATACCCCTACATTGTCGCCCGCTTGACCCTCGTCTAATAACTTGCGAAACATCTCAACCCCCGTACAAATGCTCTTCGCAGTCGCACGAATACCAACTACCTCCACTTCATCGCCAACCCGAACAACCCCACGCTCTATACGCCCAGTCACTACCGTCCCACGACCCGAAATGGAAAATACATCTTCCACCGGCATCAAAAAATCACCATCCAACGCACGCTCCGGCTGCGGAATGTAACTATCCAACGCCTCCGACAACTTCATCACCGAGCCAGCACCTAACTCCGAATCATCTCCCTCCAACGCCTTCAAAGCACTGCCAATCACCACCGGCGTCTTCTCGCCCGGAAAATCATAACTATCCAATAACTCGCGAACCTCCAACTCCACCAACTCCAGCAACTCCTGATCCTCCACCATGTCCGCCTTGTTCAAATACACCACAATATACGGAACCCCTACCTGACGAGCCAATAGTATATGCTCACGCGTCTGCGGCATCGGACCATCCACCGCCGATACCACTAAAATCGCACCATCCATCTGCGCCGCACCAGTAATCATGTTCTTAATGTAATCCGCATGACCAGGACAATCTACATGCGCATAATGACGACCACCAGTCTCATATTCCACATGCGCAGTCGCTATCGTAATACCACGCGCACGCTCCTCCGGAGCATTGTCTATCTCCTCAAATCCCTTCGCTAAACCACCATAACGAGCACTCAATACACGCGTCATAGCCGCCGTCAACGTCGTCTTACCATGATCTACATGACCTATCGTCCCTACATTTACATGCAACTTCAATCGCTTAAATCGATCCCGCGCCATATCGTTCTCCCACAATCAATTCAGTCGTCAAAAGAAAGAAAAATCAAAAGCAAACAAAAAAATTTCGCTTGGCTTTTAGCGGATAAAATGTTGAATCTCGTTTAGGCGCTCAAGAAGACTTGATCGCTTCCGCCACACTGGCAGGCACCGGCGCGTATTTTTTAAATTCCATAGTATACGTGGCTCGCCCTTGCGTTGCGGAACGCAACGCCGTGGCGTACCCAAACATTTCCGACAACGGCACTTCCGCCTTGACTACCTTGCCGCCGGGAGAATCCTCCATTTCTTGAATCATGCCGCGCCGCGAACTCAAATCGCCGTTTACGCTGCCCATGTATTCCGGCGGCGTGACGACTTCCACGGACATCAGCGGCTCAAGCAACTGCGGCTTGGCAAGCCGCGCGCCTTCTCTGAACGCTTGCATGCCAGCCGCCTTGAAGGCGTGTTCGGATGAATCCACTTCGTGAAAAGAGCCGTAATACAAGGTCGCCTTGACATCAATCACCGGATAGCCGGCGACCACCCCGGACTGCATCGCTTCTTGAATTCCCTTATCCACCGATGGAATATACTCCCGCGGAATCACGCCGCCTTTGATTTCATCGGCGAACTCATAACCGCTACCCAACGCCTGCGGCTGCAGACGGATGCATACATGCCCATACTGCCCTCGCCCGCCGGTCTGTTTAACATATTTGTGTTCCTGCTCAATCGTCTCGGTGATGGTTTCGCGATAGGCAACCTGCGGTCTGCCGATATTAGCTGCCACATTGAATTCGCGTTTGAGGCGGTCAATGATGATTTCCAAGTGCAACTCACCCATGCCGGAGATGATGGTCTGCCCGGATTCTTTGTCCGAACGCACTCGGAACGACGGGTCTTCCTTCGCCAGTTTGCCTAACGCCACGCCCAATTTTTCTTGGTCAATCTTGGTTTTCGGCTCCACCGCCTGAGAGATGACCGGCTC
>JAHRAW010000187.1 GCA_020027415.1 Gammaproteobacteria bacterium | reverse complement strand
ATTTCAAGTTCTTAGCGAACTGGCTGGCGCAAAGCCGCCCACAAACCAAATCATAAGCAATACCACAAACAAAATTCAAGGAGAATTTGAAAAAATTGATGAAAAATGTCACGCCCTTTCCGCAGCCATGTTGGTTTCCCGAGTACGCTGGAAGCCAACATACCTTGCCTATTTTACCGCCACCCAGTATGCTACCCGGCATGCCCCCCGCCACCGAATCGCAGGCGCTTGACCGCGACGGTTACCGCAGAAATGTCGGTATCGTGGTTTGTAATGCGCGCCGCCAAGTGCTGTGGGCGCGGCGCGTGCGCCACGACGGCTGGCAATTTCCACAAGGCGGCATCCAACCGCATGAGTCGGCGCGCGCGGCGGCGTTCCGCGAATTGCACGAAGAAGTCGGCTTGCAAGCCGAGCATGTGCGCTTGTTGGGCGCCACTGAGCAATGGCTTAAATACGAGGTTCCGGCTGAGTTGGTCGGCAAGGTCGGCAAAACCGAGGCGTGCGCGCGGCCGTTCCGCGGGCAAAAGCAACGCTGGTTTTTGTTTCAATTAATCTCCCAAGAATCCTGCGTGTGCCTGGACGCTTGTGAACGCCCCGAATTTGACCGCTGGCAATGGGTGGATTATTGGCAGCCGCTGCAGCAAGTGGTTGAATTTAAGCGGCGGGTGTATCAACAGGCGTTGACCGAACTGGAACCGTTGTTGCGGCGGATGTCGGCGGCCGGGGTGTAGCCCTCTCCGCATTCGTTATGCCCGCAGGCTTTAAGCGGGGGCGGGAATCCAACATACCCCTGGCTATTCCACCGTGACCGACTTCGCTAAGTTTCTTGGTTTATCCACATCGGTGCCTTTGATGAGCGCGACATGGTAGGCGAGTAGTTGCAGGGGGATGGTGTAGATGATGGGCGCCATGGAACGATCCACCGGCGCAATGTTGATTACTTGTAGGTTGGCTTGCGGGCGAATTTTGGACGCCTGGTCGGCGAATACGATGAGTTTGGCTTTGCGCGCGCGCACTTCTTCAATGTTGGATTTCAATTTTTTCAGCAAGCGGTCGTTGGGGGCGACTGAAATGACCGGCATTTCGCTGTCCACTAACGCCAACGGACCGTGCTTCAACTCGCCGGCGGCATAGGCTTCGGCATGAATGTAGGAAATCTCTTTGAGTTTGAGGGCGCCTTCCATGGCGACCGGATAATGCGCGCCGCGACCTAAAAATAGCGCGTGTTGTTTGTCGGCGAATTGTTCGGCGATGGCGGCGATGGCCGGCTCCAGTTGCAACACTTTTTCCACTTTGCTCGGCAACGCGCGCAACTCGGCGATTAAATGCGCTTCTTGCTCCGCAGTCATGGCAAAACGCCGGCCTAAGGCAATGACCAATAAGCGCAGCGCGGTTAGTTGGGTGGTGAACGCTTTGGTGGAGGCCACGCTGATTTCCACGCCGGCATGCGTCATTAGCACCACATCCGCGGCCCGCACTAATGAACTTTCGGGCGAGTTGCAAATCGCCAGACAAGGTCCAAAACGTTGTTGCTTGGCGACTTGCATTGCCGCCAAAGTGTCAATCGTTTCGCCGGATTGCGATAACGCCACCACCAAGCAATGCTCGGGGGTGACATGCGTGCGCGAACGAAATTCGCTGGCGAGTTCCACGCGGCACGGCACGCCATAATGCTCAAACCAATACGCGGCGACCAACCCGGCATGGTAACTGGTGCCGCAGGCGATGATATGCACCGCGCGGGTGCGGTCAAAAATCGCTTTGGCCTCGGCGCCGAAGCATTGTTCCAATAACCGCGTGTCGCTGATGCGCCCTTCCATAGCGTTGGCGATGGCGCCGCTTTGTTGGTCTATTTCCTTGCGCATGTAGTGTCGGTATTCGCCCAATTCAGTCGCCGCGGGCGATAACGCGCTGGTGCGCCGGACGCGTTTTTGCGCCTGCCCGCGCGCATTGACGATGGCGATTTTGCCGTGCTGGATATCCACCATATCGCCGTCTTCTAAAATGAAATAATCCCGCGTGACGGCGAGCAATGCGAGCATGTCTGAAGCGATGAAGGCTGCGCCATCGCCGATGCCGACCACCAACGACGAGCCGCGCCGCGCGCCGACCAACCGCTGCGGGGCCTCCGCGCTGAGCACGCCAATGGCGTAGGCGCCTTCCAACACGGCAACGCTCGCCGCCACCGCCGCGCGCAAATCCAGCCCGGCGCAGGTATGGCGGTAAATCTCGTTGACCACCACTTCGGTGTCGGTTTGCGAGGCAAATTCAAAGCCGTCGGCTTGTTGTTGCGCGCGCAGGGTTTCGTGATTTTCAATGATGCCGTTGCACACCAACGCCAAACCGCCGCAGGTATGCGGGTGGGCGTTTGCCTCACTCGCCACGCCATGGGTCGCCCAGCGCGTGTGGGCAATGCCGGCGCCGCCGTGCAGCGCGGGGGCGTTGGCTAAGGTCTGTTCCAGCGCGGCAATCCTGCCGACGCTGCGAGTGCGGCGGAGTTTGTGATGGCGATCCAACACCGCAACTCCGGCCGAGTCGTAGCCGCGGTATTCAAGCCGCTTTAATCCGTCTAACAATATCGGCAGGACATTGCCTTTGCCGACTGCGCCGACTATTCCGCACATGAGGGTTGGCTCGGGTGGGTTGGGGGCGGCTTCAGCAACAGCAACGGGGGGCGGCGGATGGATGGCGCATTCATTTTTTGACGGATTTTTTGGTGGTAGTTTCAGCGGATTTTTCAGCGGAACGGGTTTTTTTGACGGGCCGAGCCCAGCCGGGCACTGTGCTTTGCCGCGCGCGGCTAAGCGCCAATTTTTTTGCGGCGACATTTTTGGTAATGGTGGAACCGGCGCCAATGGTGGCGCCATCGCCAATTACCAACGGCGCCACCAGTTGGCTATTGGCACCAATTAGCACATCATCGCCGATGCGGGTGCGATGTTTGTTGGCGCCGTCATAGTTACAGGTGATTACCCCGGCGCCGATATTAACGCCGACGCCGAGTTCGCTGTCGCCGACATAACTGAGGTGGTTGATTTTAGAACCTTGCCCGATGTGGCTCTGTTTAATCTCCACAAAATTGCCGATGCGCGTTTCCGCGGCGATTTGCGTATGCGGTCGCAGCCGCGCGAACGGACCAATCACGCAGCGCGCGCCAATCACCGCCTGCTCAATCACGCAGTTTGCTTCAATGATACTGCCCGCCCCAATGCGGCTATCGCGCACAATGGTGTTGGCGCCGATTTTGCATTGCGCGCCGACCTCCACCGCGCCTTCTAAAATGACATTGATATCCACTTCGCAATCGCGCCCAAATTGACAGCGCCCGCGCACGTCAAGCCGCGCCGCATCGCGCAAGCGCACGCCCTGCGCCAGCAAATCACGCGCCTGTCGCGCTTGAAAAATTCTTTCCGCGCGCATCAAATCCAGCGAACAATTGACGCCGATGGTTTCCGCCACCGCCGCCGCCCCGCGCGGCTGACAAGTGGCGATTTCCACGCCGGCGGCGACCGCATGCGCGATGACATCGGTGAGATAAAATTCTTGCGCGGCGTTGCGGTTGTCCACTCGCGCCAGCGCGGCTTTGATGATATCGGCGCGCCCGGCCAGCACTCCGGTATTGCATTCGCGGATTTGCTGCTGCGCCGAGTCGGCGTCTTTTTGCTCCACAATGCCGGTCACTTTGCCGCGCGCATCGCGCACGATTCGGCCGAGCCCAGTCGGGTTTTCTACGCGCGCGGTCAGCAATGCAAGCGACTGCGACTCGGATTGGGCGTGCGCGGCGGCAAGCAACGAGCGCAGCGTGGGCGCGCCAATTAGCGGCGTGTCGCTGTATAAAATCAACACCATGGCGGCGTCCGCGACGCCCGGCATGGCTTGTTGGGCGGCGTGTCCGCTGCCGCGCGGCGCGGCTTGCGCGACCCAGTTGAGGTTGGGCATGGTTTCGCCCGCGTGCGCGTGCTTCAGGGCTGCTTTCACCCGTTCGCCGTGCGCGCCGACCACCACATGAATTTGCTGCGGCGCCAGCGCGTTCGCCGCCGTAATAACATGGTGTAGCATGGGCGCGCCGCCGATGAGGTGCAACGCCTTCGGCCGATTGGAGCGCATCCGCGTGCCTTGCCCGCCGGCTAAAATAATGATTTCCAGATTCATTCCAGACTTCACTTGTTAAATTGGTTTGGTATTGGTTTAAATGGGCGCGGCGCGGGCTACTATGATAGCGCCGATTTTACCCTTGAAATGTGGCGAACGCTTGCCAACCCCGCAGGAAAAACATGGCACTTGACGACCTGAAAAATATCAAACACGAAATCCCGTGGCAAAGTCCGGTTGAACCGGTGGAGTTGCGCGCCGATAGCGAATTCCAGTTTAACTGCCATAAAGGGGTGTCGTGTTTCAACGCCTGTTGCAAGAATATAGATATCACCTTGCTGCCGTACGACATTGTGCGGCTGAAACGGCGCGCCGGCTTGACTTCATCGCAGTGGGTTAATCGCTATACGCTGCCCTATCCGATGGACGCCCACGACATGCCGGGCTTAAAGATGGCAACCAAGCCTGGCGCTAACGAATGCGTGTTTCTCACCGAGTCCGGCTGCGGGGTTTATACCGACCGCCCCAGCGCGTGCCGCTATTATGCGCTCGGTTGCATGGGCGTGCGTCGCGCCGCGCGCGCTGAGGAGACGGCGGCGGGGGCGGCGCCGGCGGTGGAAGAAATTTATTTCATGGTTAAAGAATCGCATTGCAAAGGTCACTACGAGCCGCGCAGCCTCACCGTCAGCCAATATCGGCAAGAACAAGGGCTTGAAAAATACGATGATATGAATCGTGAGTGGCGCGATATTATTCTAAAAAAACGCTCCTCCGGACCCACGGTCGGCAAGCCCAGCGCGCGCTCGTTGCAATTGTTTGATATGTGCAGTTACGACCTGGATAACTTCCGCAAGTTCATCACCGGCGACGGCTTCGCCGAAGTGTTTGACCTACCACCGGCCGAACGGCGCGCGTTGTTGGCGGACGAAGACCAACTGCTGCTATTCGCCTTCCGTTTCCTCAAACAAGTTTTGTTTGGAGAACTGAGCCTTGCGCTAAAACCCAATGCGCGCGCGGCGCGGTTGGCAAAAAAACTCGCGCGCGCGGCGAAAGATACGCCAGAGCCGATGGCTTGATTAAATAGTGCCGTCATGCCAGAACCGTCATGCCCGCAGTCTTTTGATCTGGAATCTCCTCTTTCAGGCTTTTCTAAGGAGATTCCCGCTTAACCGATCGCGGGCATGACGCGGGTAGGCTGGGCGGGGAATGGCTGGGGCGTCCGTGTGCAAAATCGTTATTGCAATCGGCGCGCGGCGGGGGTATGCTGGGATGGCTTGATTCGCTGATTTAATGACTTGTGTCTCCTGTTTCTCTTGTTTTTTACTCTCTCTTTTTCACTTCCGGAGTCTGCTATGAAACTTTTACAATCCGTCCGTGGCACCCTCATCTGCGGCTTTGTGCTGGCGATTGCGCTGGCATTTTTCACCAACTTGGCAAGTAGCGCGTTTGTGGTTTGGCTGCATGTGCTGGCGGGCATCACTTGGATTGGGCTGCTGTATTACTTCAATTTTGTGCACGTGCCGGCGCTTGCCGACGCCACCGCCGATAGCGGCGGACCGGGTCCGGCTGCCATCGGCAAATATGTCGCGCCGCGCGCGCTGTGGTGGTTTCGCTGGAGCGCGGTGGCGACTTGGCTGACCGGCGCGATGGCGTTGCATTATGTCGGCGGCTTCTCCACCCACTTTTTCGCCACCAGCGGCGTTACCGTGATCGGCGTGGGCGCGTGGCTCGGCACCATTATGCTACTCAATGTGTGGGGGCTGATTTGGCCCAACCAGAAGAAAGTGCTGGGCTTGGTGGACGCCACCGACGCGCAGAAAGCGGCCGCCAAAAAGATCGCCTTCATCGCTTCGCGCACTAACACCGTGCTGTCGGTGCCGATGTTGTTGTGCATGGTCGGCTACGGTCATCGCTACGATCAATTCCTGACTTTGCAAAAGTTATTCCTGACTTGGCAAAAGTTGATGAACATATTGCCATGGTGATACGCCTTGCCTGAGTCGACTGCGTCGCCCGCGTTGCCTGAATTGCATGCGGTAACCGGCAACCCGTTGCGCGCACCCTTTGCGCACCGGTTGGAGACCGCGCTGTTCGCGCTTGGTTGCTTTTGGGGGGCGGAGCGCATTTATTGGCAACTGCGCGGCGTGCATACCACCGCGGTCGGCTATGTCGGCGGGCATACCGCCGAGCCGACCTACGCGCAAGTTTGCGGCGGGCAGAGCGGGCACGCCGAAGCGGTGTTGGTGGTGTATGACGCCGCGCAAATCAACTATGCGGAGTTGTTGCGCGTGTTCTGGGAATCGCACGACCCCACGCAGGGCATGCGCCAGGGCAACGACCAGGGCAGCCAATATCGCTCGGCGGTGTATACGCATGGCGGCGCGCAGTTGAAACTGGCGGCGCAATCCAAAGATTCGTATCAAGCCCAACTCAGCGCCGCCGGCTACGGCGCAATCACCACCGAAATCATGCCCGCGCCGACTTTTTATTATGCCGAAGCCGCGCACCAGCAATACTTGGCAAAAAATCCGCACGGCTACTGCGGACTTGGCGGCACCGGCGTTAGTTTTGGGTAGTTGGTTTCGGTTCGGCGCTTGCTATACGGCGGCGGGCGGCGTTGCCGCAACTTTGCGGCGTTAATCTTTTTTGGGTTGCAGCGACGATAGCGGCGAGAGCGGGAAAGGCGTGATATTGGTCGCGCCGCTGGTTGTCGCCGCCGCCGGCGAGTCGATGATTTTGTTGACGCCTTCTTTTTCCACTTCGTCAATCCGCACCACCGAATGCAACGGAATATAGGTGCGGCTGACTTGGCTGAATTCCGCTTTCAATCGTTCTTCGGTCGGGTCCACCACTAATTTTGATTTTTCGCCGAAAATAATGTCCGCCACTTCAATGAAGGCGAGCATGTTGCTCTGCGATACTTCGCGCGCATACAACTCGTATAATTGCCCATGGCTGTTGAACTGAATTTTGTAAATTTTCGCGGCGCGCCGGGATGGGCTTTGCGTTCGGTTTGCCATGGATAAAATGCCGAAAAGAAGAAGCGAGTGTGGGCGGCTGGAGTCCGCATGCCAATGCGCATGTTACCACGGCTTGGCGTCCGCATGCGCAAGCCGAACTTGGCGCGCTGGTGGGCATGGCCGGCAAGCCGGCTGAGGATGCTTCAGGTGTTCATTTTAAGCAACCCATTTTGCCGATGAGTGCGCGGGCGCGCTATGGGCGCGCGGTGGCGGCGCGGGTAATGATATGCGGCGGCTTGCTGCTGAGCGCATCCATCTTTGCCGCCGCCGATGATGCGTTGCCCAAACCGATTGCCGAATTATTGGCGCAGCACCGCATTCCACGCGCGGCGCTGAGTCTGGAGGTTACCGAAATGGAGCGCGCCATGGGCGCGGCGGAGCGCGCGCCGTTGCTGAGCATCAACGCCCATGTTCCGCGCAATCCGGCTTCGGTCATTAAATTATTGACCACTTTGGCCGCCCTTGAACTGCTGGGTCCGCACTACCTCTGGCAAACCGCTTATCTCACCGACGGGATGATTGTGGATGGCGCGCTGCACGGCGATTTGATTCTGCGCGGCGGCGGCGACCCGTTTCTCAGCGTGGAACGGCTGCTGGAACATGTCCTCGCGCTGCGACAACACGGTCTGCGGGATATCAAAGGGCGGTTGGTGATTGACAATTCTCACTTCGCGCCGCAAGTGCATGACCGCGGAGCGTTTGACGGCAAAGCGCAGCGTTTATACAACGTCGGCGCGGATGCGGCGCTGACCAATTTTTCCGCCACCAATTTCGTGCTAACGCCGCATGGCAAACAAATCCGCGTGACCGCCGAGCCGCCGCTGGCGGGTTTGCAGATCGTCAACCGCCTCGTTGCCGGCGGCGGCAGGTGTCTCAATCGCAACGCCGGTTGGTCGTATCGCATCATCCATGCGGGTGACAATCTTGCGGGTGACAACCTGACGGTGAATTTTGACGGCGTGTATCGCCGGCGTTGCGGCGCGCATTCCATCGCCCGCAGTCTGTTGCCCAACCCTGAATACACGCATCGCTTGTTCACCGCTTTGTGGCGCGCCATGGGCGGCAACCTTGCCCTCGGCAACCGCGTCGCCACCACCCCCGCAAGCGCGCAACTATTGCTAACGCGAGACTCCGAACCGCTCGCCGATATCATCACCGGCATCAACAAATTCAGCAATAACGTCATGTCCCGCCAGTTGTTATTGACCATCGGCGCGGAATCCGACCGCCAAATTGGCACCGTAGAAGCCGGCGCCGCCGCCATTAAAAAATGGCTGTCCGCCAAGCGCATCGGCATGCCCGGGTTGGTGTTGGCAAACGGCTCCGGGCTGTCGCGGAAAACGCGCGCCACGGCAAGCGGCTTGTCCGCGTTGTTGGCGCATGGCTGGCGCAGCACTTATTCCCCTGAGTTTGTGTCATCGCTGTCGTTAGCCGCGCTGGACGGCACCATGCGCAGCCGCTTGTCCGACTCCCCGTTGCGCGGACGCGCGCGCCTGAAAACTGGGCTCATCAACGGCGTGCGCAGCATGGCCGGCTATGTGCATGCGCGCAGTGGGCGTTATTACAACGTGGTGATGATATTGGATTCGCGCGCGGTCAATCTGTGGAACGGCAATGAGATGCAGGATGCGGTGTTGCGCTGGGTGTATCAGCAGTGAGGCTGGAGACTGGCGACGGCGGGGGCGGCTGGGGTGCACATGTCGGCTTGCCAGGCGCCGCCAATTCGGCTATTGTGGGCAACCGATTTAACAGGATTTTCCCATGACTAAAGCCCCTATGAAGAAAGCGGCGGCGCAAACCTTGCCCGACGACTCGTTCACCATCACCGACAATGCCACCGGCAAATCGTGGCAACTGCCGGCGCGCACCGGCGTGATGGGCAATCGGCTGATGGATATTCGGCGACTCTACGGCGACACCGGCATTCTTACTTACGACCCCGGCTTCACCTCAACGGCTTCGTGCCAATCCGACATCACCTTTATTGACGGCGAAAAAGGCGTGTTGCTGCATCGCGGCTATTCCATTGAGCAACTGGCGTTGCACAGCGATTTCATGGAAACCTGCTACCTGTTGCTATACGGCGAATTGCCCACCCCCGAACAGAAGGTTTCGTTTGACGCCGACATCAAAAACCATACGCTGTTGCACGACCAGTTTATTTCCTTCTACAAGGGCTTTATGCGCAACGCGCATCCGATGGCGATTATGGTCGGCGTGGTGGGCGCGTTGTCGGCTTTTTATCACGACAGCATTGACATCACTGATCTGGAACAACGGCAACTGGCGGCGCACCGACTGATCGCCAAAATGCCCACCATCGGCGCCTATGCGTATAAGTATTCGCTCGGCATGACTTTTCCATTGCCGCGCAACGAGTTAAGTTATTCGGAAAACTTGCTACAGATGATGTTTTCCAACCCGGCTGAGAACTATCAAATTAACCCGGTGCTGAGCAAGGCGATTGACCGCATCTTAATCTTGCACGCCGACCACGAACAGAACGCCTCCACTTCCACGGTGCGACTGGCCGGCTCTTCCGGCGCCAACCCCTATGCGTGCATCGCTTCCGGCATCGCCTCGCTGTGGGGGCCGGCGCACGGCGGCGCCAATGAAGCGGTGCTTAATATGCTGAGTGAAATCGGCACGGTCGCGCAGGTCGGCAAATACATCCACAAAGCCAAAGACAAAAGCGACCCGTTTCGCCTGATGGGATTTGGCCATCGGGTGTATAAAAACTACGACCCGCGCGCCGCGGTGATGCGCAACACCTGCCACGAGGTGCTGGAGGTGCTGGGCATTGAAGACCCCAAATTGAAGTTGGCGCTGGAACTTGAAAAAATCGCCCTGGAAGACCCGTATTTTGTGGAAAAGAAACTCTATCCGAATGTGGATTTCTACTCCGGCATTATTCTGAAAGCGATGGGCTTTCCGACCTCCATGTTCACCGTCATGTTCGCCATCGGGCGCACCGTCGGCTGGGTGTCGCACTGGAAGGAAATGTTGAAGGATGAACACCAGAAAATCGGTCGCCCGCGGCAATTGTATTTAGGTCAAAAACAGCGCGACTACATGCCGATAGAACGGCGCGGACATACCGAGAAAAAGGTCAGTTGGTCGTGGCTGTGGGGCAAGAAGTAACCCAACGCAACACCGCTTCACTCCCATATTGGAGCGTCGGCAAAACCGCCGCTAATCTAACTGCTTAGTCAAAAATCGCCCGCAGCGATTTTTCGCACAAACCATGCGCAAGCCCGCGCCCTTTTCTTTATGCCGTCATTCCCGCGTAAGCGGGAGGCTGGTATAATCCACCCGTCACCGAATGGTCG
>JAHRAW010000127.1 GCA_020027415.1 Gammaproteobacteria bacterium | reverse complement strand
GTTGGGGCTTGCTGAAATTAAAAATTTTAATGGCGGATTTGCAAATGAAGACACCAAGTGATATTAGCAGATATCGCGCTTGCCGGCGATTTGCAATTTGCCTAACGAAGCGATATAATCCGTCAATTGATATAGTCTGATTTTCGCTATTTCGGACTGGTTAATTTCCTATCAGTCTCCCACCAACCAAATGACCACCAAACCGCATGGCAAAAGAAGAAAGCATTGAGATGGAAGGCAAGATCATTGAGGCCTTGCCGAACACCAACTTCCGCGTGGAACTGGAGAACGGGCATCAAGTTACCGCTCATATCTCCGGCAAAATGCGCAAGCACTACATCCGCATTCTGCGCGGCGACCAAGTGACGGTGCAACTCACGCCCTATGATTTAACCAAAGGACGCATCACCTTTCGGGCGCGCTGAATCGTTGCAATTGTTTTGTTGCGATGGGTTCGTTGCCGCACTTAGGAAGCAACCGGAATTAGGCGATGTAAACGCCAATCCACCGTGATTCTGGCAGCCACCCAACCCAGCGCCGCGGCTGACAACGCGACCGCCGCAATCGCCGTACTATCAAACCAGCCGATTTTGAAACTGCTGTCATACAACGCCGCCAGCGTTGCAATCGGTTTGCCCAACAGGTATAAACCGGCGTGGCCGATGACGGCGGCGAAGAGCGCACCGAACAAACCATGCAACGCCCCGAAATAGAGAAACGGTCGGCGAATGAAGGCGCGGGGGCCGCCGATTTGATCAATAATCTCTATTTCATCGCTGCGATTCACCACCCCTAAGCGCACCGTGTTGCTGATAATTAGCATCACCCCGACCGCCATCAACACCGACAACATCCACACGCCGCGCTTAAACAAAGCGAGGATGGCGGCTAATCGTTGCAGCCACGCTTGGTCCAGGCTGGCGCTGGCGACTTCCGGCATCGCCGCCAACTGCGCGAATAGTTGTTCAAGCTGCGCACGTTCCTGGGTCGGATACGGATACACCGCCAACAACGGCGGCAACGGGTTTTCCGGCAGGTTGTCCATGGCCAGCCCAAACCCGGATACGCGCTTGAATTCGGCGAGCGCCGCGCTGGGGGAAATGTATTCAATATCGTCAATGGCGGGCATTTGCAACAAGTTGCGGGCAAACGCAATCGCCCGCTCGTCCATGTTGCGGTCGTTGGCAAAATTCAAAAACAACGATATGCGCGGTCGCTCGTGCCATTGTCCGGCGACCTCCGCCAGACTGTCCACGATTTTATACAGCACCAACGGCAACGCCATGGCGATGCCTAACATGGTCAACGTCATCAGCGTGGGCAACGGGGCTTTCCACATCCGCCCAAGCGTATCAAACAGCACTTGCAGGTGTCGCAGAAGATAGGTCATGGCGTCGCTTCGTCCTCCACCAAGCGCCCCTCTTTGAGCGCCAACACCGCCGCCGAGTGGGCGCGAATATGACGGTAGTCGTGAGTCGCAATCAGCACTGTGACATCCACCTGACTAAACATAAAAAACAAGCGCATGATTTCGTCGCTCAGTTGCGGGTCCAGGTTGCCGGTCGGTTCATCGGCTAACAAAATGCGCGGGCGTCCGACTACCGCGCGGGCAATGCCGACCCGTTGCTGTTCGCCGCCGGACAATCGGCGCGGGTAGTATTTGGCTTTGGCGAGCAAGCCAACCTTGTCCAACGCGGCGCGCACCCGCCGACCAATTTCCTTATACTCCAGCCCGGCGACCACCAGCGGCAGCGCGACATTGTCTTCAATGGTGCGGTCATACAGCAGTTTGTGTTCTTGAAAAACGTTGCCGATGGCGCGGCGATGCGCGGCGATTTGATGCCGCCACAGCCGCGACAAGTTGCGCTCATCCACCAACACTTGCCCGTTGCTCGCCAGTTCGCTGCGGGTGATTAGTTTCAGCAATGTGCTTTTGCCGGCGCCGGAATGCCCGGTCAAAAAAGTCATGGAGCCGCTCGGCAGATAAAACGAAACATTCTTCAACGCCTCAAAGCCGTTCGGATAGCGTTTGAAAACTTGGCTGAATCGAATCATGATGACAACCTACGCGGCGGCTTGCGACTGCGGCATGACATTCTATTTAGGGTGGGAAGTTGAGAGTTGGCAAGCGGTCATTTTTCCGCCCAAGTGAAAACCTCGTATCGTATCATTGCATAAACAATTCATGGACGCCGCCGAGCGCAAAACAAGCAAAAATTTTGTTTGACCGGCGCGCGAACACGAGGCGCATACCGCAAACCAATTATGAAACCACCCGGTCACATCCGCATCATCGGCGGGCAGTGGAAAAGTCGCCGCGTGCGGTGCGCGCAGGCGCCCGGCTTGCGCCCGTCGGCGGATGCGGTGCGCGAGACCTTGTTTAACTGGTTGCCGCATCATTTACACCTCAAATCGTGTCTGGACTTATTCGCCGGCAGCGGCGCGCTCGGCTTTGAAGCCGCTTCGCGCGGCGCCGCGCAAGTGAAAATGGTGGAAGCCAACTCGCGAGTCTGCGAGTTGCTGCGCTGGAATTGCGCAATGCTGCGCGCCGAAAATATCGTCGAAATCTTTCCGCTGCCAGTGGAGAAGTTTCTGCAAAGATACCCCGCCGGCTTTGATATTATATTTATGGATCCGCCGTTCGGCAGTCACGCGATTGCGCGCACTTGTGAAACGCTGCGACAGCGAAATTTTTTCAACCCCGCGGCGCTGCTGTATATTGAATCTAAGCATGCCGACGGGCGACTGCCCATGCCCGCCGATTGGCATATCCTTCGGCAAAAACGTTGTGGTATGGTGTTATCAACATTGCTTCAAACATGAAAAAAATCGCCGTTTATCCGGGCACATTTGACCCCATCACCAACGGTCACAGCGACTTGGTGGAGCGCGCCGCGCGCATGTTTGACCGCATCACGGTGGCGATCGCCGATCATACGGAAAAAAATCCCCTGTTCTCGTTGGCGGAGCGCATTGAACTGGCGAACCGCGCGTTTCAGAACCTGAACAATGTGGAAGTGGTCGGTTTCTCCGGGCTGTTGATTGACTTCGCGCGCGCGGCTGGGGCTTCGGTGATTCTGCGCGGGCTGCGGGCGGTGTCGGATTTTGAGTATGAATTCCAACTCGCCTCCATGAACCGCCGACTGGAACCGCAACTGGAAACCGTGTTTCTCGCCCCGGCGGAAAACTACACCTTCGTTTCGGCGTCCTTAGTGAAAGAAATCGCGCGCTACGGCGGCGATGTCAGTGCCTTCATTCATGTGGAAGTTCTCCGCGCTTTGCAACGCAAATTCAAATAGCAAGGTAAATTTAATGCGCAACGCAAGTTTAATGCGCCCCGCAAATTTATCTTCGCGCAACGATACGCAACGCCGCCGCGAAAACCGCCCATGGCATTATTGATCACCGAGGCATGCATCAATTGCGATGTGTGCGAGCCGGAGTGTCCGAACGACGCCATTTTTCAGGGCGAGGAAATTTATCAAATTGACTGGACTCGGTGCACCGAATGCGTGGGGCATTTCCAAACCAGCCAGTGCGTTGAGGTCTGCCCGGTGGACTGCATTCCGTTGGACCCGGCGCATGCCGAATCCCGCCATCAATTGTTGCTTAAATATGAGCGTTTGCGCGCCGAGCGGCAAGCGCCGGGCGCGGATACAAATTGCGCTTGAACTACTGCAAACTACGGCGTAACGCTTGAAGAAATCGGTTGTTCTCCGCTTCGCTGCCGATTGTTACGCGCAGACAATTCTCCAGCGGCGTGGCGGCGCGGTGCAGATTTTTAATCAGCACGCCGTGCTGTTGAAGACGGGCATGAACTTGCTCCGCATCCCGCTCCAGTTTTAACAAGATAAAATTCGCCTCGCTTGGATAGGCGCGCAACCCGGGCTGGTCGGTCAGGCGCGCGAACACGGCTTGCCGTTGCGCGACGATATACTCGGCTTGTCGCTGCATGGCGCGGTAGTGTTCAAGGTAGAACTGCACGCTGCATTGAGTCAGGCTATTGATGTTGTACGGCAACCGCACCTTCTCCAGTTGCGCCGCCCAATCCGGATGACAGAGCAACATCCCCAAGCGCAAACCAGCCAAACCGCTTTTTGACAATGTGCGCAGCACCAACAAGTCCGGGAATTGCGCAAGGTGGGCGAGAAAACTGCGCCGACAAAACGCAAAATAGGCTTCGTCCAACACCACCAGCCCCGGCGCCGACGCCAGAATTTGTTCAATCACCGCTTCATCAAAACAATTTCCGCTGGGGTTATTGGGATACGCCAACAACACGCAAGCGGGTTGGTGTTGCCGTATCGCCGCCAACAACGCCTCGCCGTCCAAACTGAAATCGGCGCGCAACGGCACGCCAACAAACTGGCTGGCGGTGATTGCCGAGATGCACGGATACATGGAAAAAGTCGGCGTCGGCGCCAGCATGACTCGCCCCGGTCCGCCCACCAACAAGGCGAGCATTTGCAACAACTCGTCCGAACCATTGCCGAGCACGATTGCATGCGCCGCGGGAATCTTGAAGGCGGCGCGCAGCGCGCGCTTTACCGATTTGCATTGCGGGTCCGGATAACGATTGATTTCCACTTCGCCGAGGCGCGTTAGCCATTGTTGTTTTAACTCCGCCGAAAACGGGGCCGGGCTTTCCATGGCATCCAGTTTCAGCAAACCGGCGGCTGACGGAACTGGATAAGCCTGCATCGCCAACACTTGCGCGCGCACTAACTGCGTGAGGCAACTCGCCTGCCGACTGCGCTCCTTGCCGCCGCGTGCACTGCGTGCGCGTGAGACCATTTCAGCCTTCGTCTCAGCCTGAACTTGAATTTGAATCTAAACTTGAGCCGGCACGCGGCAAGCGGTATTCGGCGGCGCGCGCATGCGCCTCCAGCCCTTCGCTGCGCGCCAAGGTGGCGGCGATGGAAGCCATGTCCGCCGCGCCGCGGCGGCTGGCGGCAATCACGCTGCTGTGCTTTTGAAAATCATCCACCCCCAACGGCGAACTAAACCGCGCGGAGCCGGCGGTCGGCAACACATGATTCGGTCCGGCGCAATAATCACCGAGCGATTCGGCATTGTGCGCGCCGACAAAAACCGCGCCGGCATGCTTCACTTGATTCAACAACATCTCGGGCTGCGCCACCATCAGTTGCAGATGCTCCGGCGCCAGCCGATTGGACAGCGCCACCGCCTGTGGCAAGTCGGACACTTTGATGATTGCGCCGTGCGCGGACAGGGAATGCGCGATGATTTCGCGACGCGCCATTTGCGGCAACAACCGCGTCACAGAATCTCGAATTTTGGCGACCATTTGCGCGCTGTCGGTGATGGCGATGGCTTGGGCTTGCTCATCGTGTTCGGCTTGGGCAAACAAATCCATCGCCACCCAGTCGCTGTCGGCGTTGCGGTCGCAGATGACCACCACCTCAGAGGGGCCGGCAAGCATATCAATCCCAACCTTGCCGAACACCAGTCGCTTGGCGGTCGCCACATAACGATTGCCGGGACCAACGATTTTATCCACCGCCGGCACCGTTGCGGTGGAATAGGCGAGCGCGGCAATGGCTTGCGCCCCGCCAATCGTAAAGACCCGCTGCACGCCGGCAAGCGCCGCCGCCGCCAACACCGCTTGATTGACCTCGCCACCGGGCGCCGGCACCGCCATGATGATTTCCTGCACGCCAGCCACTTTGGCGGGAATCACGCTCATCAACACCGACGACGGATAACTCGCCTTGCCGCCCGGCACATAAACCCCGACTCGCTCCAATGGCGTGACGCGCTGCCCCAGCCGCGTGCCATCGGCTTCCTCAAATTCCCATGACCGCCGCGCATGCTGCGCTTCGTGTTGGTGATATTGTCGGATGCGCTGAGCGGCGGCGCGCAACGCCGCGCTGAGCGACGGCGGCAGTGCAACCAACGCCTCGTCTAAGGCAGCTGGCGGCAACTCCAGTTCGGCGGCGGTGGCAACTTGGTAATGCTCAAACTGAGCGGTGAATTTCAGCAAAGCGGCGTCGCCGTGCGCGCGCACCGCGGCGATGATGTCGGCAACCGCGGTTTCCACCGCATGTTCCTGTTCGCCTTCGCGCGCCACCAATTGTTCCAGTTGGCGGTGGTACTGCTCGCCGCCGCTGTCAATGACCGTGAGCATGGCGTGAGATTGCGGCGGCGGCAGACCGCTACGCGCTCTTTCGCTCCAAGTAATTACGCGGAACACGCCGAATGACGGCCCCAAGCTGCGATAGTTTTTCTTCAATGCAGTGATAGCCGCGGTCAATGTGATAGATGCGGTCAATCAAGGTTTCTCCATCGGCGATCAGCCCGGCCAACACCAAGCAAGCCGAGGCGCGCAGGTCAGTCGCCATCACCGGCGCCGCTTGCAATTTGCGCACCCCTTGCACCACCGCGGTGTTGCCGTCCAGTTGAATGTTGGCGCCCATGCGACGCAATTCGTGGATGTGCATAAAGCGATTTTCAAACACCGTTTCCACTACTGTGGCGGTGCCGTCGGCGATGCTATTTAGCAGCACGAACTGGGCTTGCATGTCGGTGGGAAAAGCCGGATACGGCGCCGTGCGGATATTCACCGCCTTTAACCTGCCGCGCGGCGCGCGCAGATGAACCCAATCATCGCCGACTTCCAGACTGGCGCCGGCTTCGCGCAGTTTGTCCAACACCGCTTCAATCTGCTGCGGCTTGACATCTTTAATCTTAATTTCACCGCCCGAAATCGCCGCCGCCACCAGAAAGGTGCCGGCTTCAATGCGGTCCGGAATCACGCGATGGGCGGCGCCGCCGAGCCGCTGCACGCCGTGGATGGTGATCTCGTCGCTGCCCGCGCCGTGGATGTCGGCGCCCATGGTTTTCAGGCAACGGGCAAGATCAATCACTTCCGGCTCGCGCGCGGCGTTCTCTATCACTGTGGTGCCTTCCGCCAACACCGCCGCCATCATCAAGTTCTCGGTGCCGGTCACGGAAATTAAGTCCATGAAGATGCGCGCGCCGCGAAGTCGGTTCGCGCGCGCGCGGATATAGCCGCGGTCCACGGTAATCTTCGCGCCCAAGGCTTGCAGCCCTTTGATGTGCAGATTCACCGGTCTGGAGCCAATCGCGCAACCGCCGGGCAACGACACCTCGGCTTTGCCAAACCGAGCCAGCAACGGACCTAACACCAAGATAGATGCGCGCATGGTCTTAACCAAATGATACGGCGCCACCACGTTGTTGACTTCGGTGGCGTTTGCCTCAATGGTTAACTTGTCGTCCACTTGCAGTTTGACCCCAAGTTGCCCCAACAACTCCATAATGGTGGTGATGTCGTGCAAGTGCGGGATGTTGCTGATGGTCATGGTCTCGCTGGTCAGTAGCGAGCAAATCATCACCGGCAGGGCGGCGTTTTTGGCGCCGGAGATGCGTATTTCACCGCGCAACGGACCGCCGCCGGTGGCAATCAGTTTATCCATGCGCAACGCCCCGGCCCGCAACCATGCCAACCACAAGCGCGCCGCCGAGAGGTCTGGTTGGTGTCATGTCCGCCCTGACAACGCAGTCAATCCCAGCGGGGGTCGCGCACTTGCACCAGCCCATCCACCACCCGCACCGGGAAAATCTCCACCGGCTCATACGCCGGCGGCGCCGTGACCGCGCCGGTTTTAATGTCAAAGCGCGCGCCGTGACGCGGGCATTCAATCGCGCCGTCCACCACGCAACCGCCGGCAATCTCGCTGCCATCGTGAGTGCATACATTCTCAATCGCATAGAACTCTCCGGCGAGGTTGAACAGCGCTATGCTTGCGCCTTCAATTTCCACCACCGCGTGGTCGCCGGGGTTTATATCCTGCGCCGCGATTACGTTGTGCCAATCGCTCATATTGCCATCACTCGCATGCTAACCGCTCGGATGCCAACCACTTAGATGCTAACCACTTAGATTAAACCCAACTCAAGCCGCGCCGCTTCGCTGAGCATCGCTTGCGTCCATGGCGGCTCCCATACCAGACTGACCGTCGCATCGGAAATTCCCGGCACCTGTTTCACCGCCGCTTCCACCATGCCCGGGAAAGTTTGCGCCACTGGGCAGCCCGGCGTGGTCAAGGTCATATCAATTTCGGCGAAACCATCTTTGATTCCGACGCGATAAATTAGCCCAAGGTCAAAGATATTGACCGGTATTTCCGGGTCGTAAATGGTTTTCAGCGTTTCGGTCACGCGTTGTTTGAGAACGGGTTCGGATGGCGTTGCGCCGCCCGTTTCCATTTCCTTTCTTGTGTCCATGTCCGCCTTCGCCCGCTCAGCGCGCGCGGACACGCCGGCGACGGGCGGCGGCACCGCCACTTCGGCGGCGTGAAACTGCTCCATGATTTCCTTCTTTTTATTTTCCAAACGAGGCTCTAAATTGACATGCTTCATGGCGGTATCCCCGGTAACTATGGATGACTGCTCAGGCGATTACCGGTCAACCGCGCGGCTAGCATGGTTTCCAGCGTTTGTTTGAGTTCGTCAATTGCGATTTGGTTCAGCACATCATTGACAAAAGCGACCCGCAACATCTCGCCGGCGGCGGCTTCGTCCAGCCCGCGGGCGCGCAGATAAAACAGCGCATCGGCGTCCAGTTGTCCGACCGTCGCGCCGTGCGAACATTGCACATCGTCGGCATAAATTTCCAGTTGCGGTTTGCTGTCAATTTCGGCGTGCGCCGACAGCAACAGGTTGTTGTTGGTCTGCGCGGCGTTGGTTTTCTGCGCGCCGGGCGCCACTTTGATGCGCCCATGAAACACCGCCCGCGAACGCTGCTCAAGCACGCCTTTATACCATTCGCGGCTGCTGCAATTCTCCGCGCAGTGTAGCATGGTGGTGTGATTATCCACATGCTGCGCGCCGCTGAGATGATAAAGCCCGAACATGTCGCAGTGCGCCTGTTCGCCCGCTAATTCTACGCCGAGGTCGTTGCGCACCAACGCGCCGCCGAGGGTGATGGTTCGGCAACTGAAACGGCTGCCGCGCGCCTGCCGCGCCCACACCCCGCATACATGATACGCGGCTTGCGACTGGGTTTGCACCAAGTAATAATCCACTTCGGCGGTTTCGCCCACCACGATTTCGGTGCTGCTATTGGTGAAGGTGCAAGCCGCGGCGGAATTTTTGTCGCGCGCAGGCTTGCCGTTGACGGACACATACCGTTCAATCAACTGCACTTTGCTGGCGGCGCCGGCGATGATGATATTGCGCGGCTGGGCGCAGCCGTTTGGCGCGCAACTGACAAACAGCATTTCCACCGGAGTCGTCGGGCGCGCGTTTTCCGCCAATAAAACCACTACGCCGTCTTGGCTATATGCGTTGTTCAAGGCGGTGAAACCGTGCGCTTTGTCGGGTTTGACCGAACCAAACGCTTGTTCAATCCAGTGCGGATTTTGTTCCAACACCTGCGCTAACGGCGCCACCGTCACGCCTTCGCTCGGCACGCCTAGCGCCGATTGCGAGTGCGACCACTGCGCGGCAAACACGCCATCCACAAAAACCAACCGATGACTTTGCAAGCCTTTAATTTGCATGGCGTCCAGCGCCGCTTGTAGGTCGGCATGCTCAGCCGACTCGGCGAACTCAGCAGACTCAGCTGCGGCATTCAAGCCGTGAAATTTTTTCACGGTGATCGGTTTGACGGTGGTGTAACGCCAATCTTCATCGCGCTGCGTTGGGAAGCCGACCTGCGTAAACCGCGCCAGCCCGGCGCGGCGCTGCGCCTGCAGCCAGTTGACTCGGCGACCGGGCAGGGTGTCGGCGCGCGCCTGATACTGCGTGAGGTAGGGTTCGGTGGTCGGGTTCATGGTTGTGCGGCGGCGCGCGCTTCAATCCAACCATAGCCTTCGCGCTCCAATTCCAACGCCAACGATTTATCGCCGGAGCGGACGATGGCGCCGTTGTGCAAGACATGCACAACGTCCGGCACAATGTAATCCAACAATCGCTGATAATGCGTCACCACCAACATGGCGCGCGCGTCGCCGCGTACAGTATTCACGCCTTTGGCGACGATTTTCAGCGCGTCAATATCCAACCCCGAATCGGTTTCATCCAAAATGCTTAAAGTCGGCTGCAACAACAACATTTGCAAAATCTCGTTGCGTTTTTTCTCGCCGCCGGAAAAACCTTCGTTGATGGGGCGATATAAAAAATCCTCGTGCATTTCCACCAGCGCGACCTTCTCCTTAATCAACTTGAGAAACTCCACCGCGTTGAGTTCATCCACATGGTTATGCTTGCGAATCGCGTTGACCGACGCCTTGAGCAGATACAGATTGGTCACCCCGGGAATCTCCACCGGATACTGAAAGGCGAGAAACACCCCTTCGCGCGCGCGAATTTCCGGCTCCATGTCCAATAAATCCAACCCTTTGTAGGCGACTGAGCCGGCGGTAACTTGATAATGTTCGCGCCCCGCCAATACATTGGCAAGCGTGCTTTTGCCGGAGCCGTTCGGACCCATAATGGCATGCACCTCGCCGGCGTTGATGTTGAGATCAATGCCGTTTAAGATCGGCTTGCCGTCTACTGAGACGTGGAGATTTTTGATGGTTAGCATGCGGTTCTGTTTGATTGTGTTTCTTAATGCGCGCGTTTTCGTTTTCCTGAGCGCTTAGTGCTTAGCGCGCGAGCATGCGCCGCAGCACGTTGTCTTGGTGGACGAAGTGATGCCAGAGCGCGGCGAAAATGTGCAACACGACGAACGCGATGAGTATCCGCCCGCACCAGTGATGCACGCCACTCGCAAAGCCGGCGAGCGTTTCATTCAGCGCGACCGCCTCGCCGGCGGCGTTCACCGTTGCCGGCAATAATTCCAAGCCGAACACCGCAAGCCCGTGCCCGCCGCCGGCCGACATTGTGATTCCGCTGACTGGCATCAACAGCGTGCCGCTGATTAATACCCAGTGACTGAGGTGCGCCGCGATTCGCTGCCAGCGCGGTGATTGGATGGTCGGAACCAGCCAGCCGTTTTGCAGCCGCCAGACGATGCGCCATAGGATGAACGCCACGGCAATGATGCCGACCGATTTATGATGGTCGTATAAAAAATAGAGTTCAAATTTTTCCATCACCATGCCAACCGCGAGCATCACGATCATTACCCCGCCGACCAGCCAATGCAACGCCACCGTAGCGCGCGAAAGTTTCGTTTTCGTATCTTTCATGGTTTTACTCCCGTGGTTTGTTTCGCCTCTGCCTGATTTACGATTTAACAACCGCCGGACTCATGTCCAGTAAATCCAGCTCTTTGTAAGCAACCGAGCCGGCGGTAACTTGATAGTGTTCGCGCCCCGCCAATACATTGGCAAGCGTGCTTTTGCCGGA
>JAHRAW010000110.1 GCA_020027415.1 Gammaproteobacteria bacterium | reverse complement strand
TGCTGAATGCCGAAGGCGATGAAGTGTTGACTAAAACCCTGATTATGGATGCGCAAGGGAATCCGGCCAAAGCACCGCTCATCAAGCCGCTGTTTCTGCCCTCGCCGCAAGCAATGACCAAGCGATTTGTGCGTCTATTGAGCGAAGAGTTCAGCGGCGGCACTATGTTTGTGCATATTTGGGAAAGCGTCAAACGGGTATACGGCGCGTTTATTTTCGGTGTTTTGGTGGCCGTGCCGTTGGGCGTGTTTATGGCAATCAATCGCCATGTTCGCGGATTTTTTGATCCGATCATTGAATTTTATCGCCCCATTCCGCCGCTTGCTTATTTACCCCTGATGATCGTGTGGTTTGGCATTGGCGAGACCACAAAAATCTTGGTCATTTTACTGGCAGTCTTCGCGCCAATGGTGTTGTCTGCACGCGCTGGCGTGCGCTCAGTGCCGATTGAACAGATTCACGCGGCCTATTCCATGGGCGCTTCGCGTATGCAAGTGATTTGGCATGTCATTTTGAAGGGTGCAATGCCGGAAATTTTAACCGGCATGCGAATCAGCATGGCGTTTGGCTGGACCACCGTGGTTGCCGCCGAATTAGCGGCTGCGCAAGCCGGGCTGGGCGCGATGATTAAAGCCGCCGCGGATTTTTTGGTGACCGATGTGGTGATTGTGGGCATCGTGGTCATTGGCGTCATCGCTTACTCCTCCGACATGTTAGTGCGCTGGATGGAACGCATCGCCGTGCCATGGAAAGGACGGGTGTAGCGGGGGCGGTGATATTTAAATAAAGAGCGCTCGCCGGAGTGTGCGTGCGCCCGTTTCGGCACCATGCACATGAGCCTCCTGACCACTTGCATCGGCGCGTATCCGAAGCCCGATTTTGTGCGCTTGCCGGATTGGTTCAACCTTCCCGCCGGCCCTGAACTCGCCGCCCCGACTGAGCGTTGGGCGGAGGCGATGGCACAACTCGGCGCCGACGCCGAGGACATCATCGCGCGCGGCGTGGCGCAGGCGGTCGGCGACCAGATTGACGCCGGCATTGATATTCCGAGCGACGGCGAAATCCCGCGCGAGAACTACATCCATTATCACTGCCGCCACTTGAACGGCGTGGACTTCGCATGCCTGACCGAAAAGGAAGTGCGCGGCGGTGCTTATGCAACGCGATTGCCGACCATCCGTGGCGCGGTTTCGGCGCGCGACACCTTCTTGGCGGATGACTGGCGTCGCGCCCAAAGCATCAGCGACCGACCGGTAAAAATCACCTTGCCGGGTCCGATGACCATCGCCGACACCACCTACGACGCCCACTACCACGACCCGCACAAACTCGGCGACGATTTAGCCGACGCGCTGAACACCGAAGTGTTGTCGCTCGCCGCCGCTGGCTGTCGCTACATTCAAATTGACGAGCCGGTGTTCGCCCGCCGTCCGGAGGATGCGCTGGCATACGGCGTTGAGCATCTGGAACGCGCCTTCCATGGTTGTCCGGCGGCGGCGACCCGCGTGGTGCACATGTGTTGCGGCTATCCCGATCGCTTGGACTGCGACGATTATCCAAAAGCGGAGCCGTCCGCGTATGCGCAAATCGCCGACGCGATGGAGGATTCGTCGGTGCAGTGGTTATCCATTGAGGATGCGCATCGCCACAACGATCTTGCGTTGCTTGAAAAATTCGCCACCACCACCATCATCCTCGGCGCGGTCGCCATCGCCAAGAATCGCGTTGAGCCGGTGGAGGAGATTCGCGCGCGACTGAACGGCGCGTTGCAACACATTGACAAGGAGCGATTGGTGGCGGCGCCGGATTGCGGGCTTGGCTTGCTTGGGCGGGACCTCTCGCGGCAAAAACTACGCAACTTGAATGCGGCGGCGAAAAGCGTTTAATCTCCGCCGCCATGAACGCGATTAACAAAACCGAACACGATTAACCAAACTGAGAGACCACCATGAACGCAAAAACCATGAACCCCCCCAAGCATCTTGAAAGTTTGCACCACTTCATCGGCGGCAAGCGCGTTTCCGCCAGCGGCGGCCGGTTCGGCGAGATCTATAACCCCGCCGTCGGTGCGGTCGCCAAGCGGGTGCCGCTCGCCAGCGCAGCGGAAGTGGAAACCGCAATTGCCGCCGCGTTTCAAGCGTTTCCAAAATGGTCGGCGGTGGCGCCCGGGCGGCGCGCCCAGGTCATGTTTGCGTTCCGCGATTTAATCAAACAACACCTGGATGAACTGGCGCAGTTGCTCTCCGCCGAGCATGGCAAAACCATTGACGATGCCAAAGGCTCGCTCACGCGCGGCTTGGAAGTGGTGGAATTCGCCTGCGGCATATCGCAATTACTCAAGGGCGAATACTCCGAAAATGTAGCCGGCGGCGTTGACAGTTGGAGCATGCGTCAGCCGTTGGGGGTTTGCGCCGGCATCACGCCGTTTAATTTTCCGGCGATGGTGCCGATGTGGATGTTTCCTATGGCAATCGCCTGCGGCAACACCTTCGTGTTAAAACCTTCCGAGCGCGACCCGTCCTGCCCGTTGCGTTTGGCGGAATTGATGCAGCAAGCCGGGTTGCCGGATGGCGTGCTGAATGTGGTCAACGGCGACAAAGAAGCGGTGGATACTTTATTGATGGATGCGCGGGTGCAGGGCGTCAGTTTCGTCGGCTCCACCGCGGTCGGCGAATACATCTATCAAACCGGCACCGCCCACAACAAACGAGTGCAAGCCTTGTGCGGCGCGAAAAATCACATGGTGGTGATGCCCGATGCTGATATTGAGCAGGCGGTGGACGCCGTCATGGGCGCGGCGTATGGCTCCGCCGGCGAACGGTGCATGGCGATTTCGGTGGTGGTTGCAATCGGCGACCAAACCGCCGACGCGCTGCTGGAAAAACTGCTGCCGAAGTTGGACGCCCTCAAAGTGGGTCCGTACACGGATGCGTCATCTGAAATGGGTCCGATCATCAACCCCGCCGCCAAAGCGCGCATTGAAGGCTACATTGGCAAAGGCGTTGCCGAAGGCGCGCAACTGGTGCGCGACGGTCGCGCCACGGTCGTCAAGGGAGCGGAAAACGGTTGCTTTGTCGGCGCCACCGTTTTTGATCGCGTGAAAACCAACATGAGCATCTACACCGATGAAATATTCGGACCGGTTTTAAGCATCGTGCGCGCGGAAAGTTACGAGGAAGCGGTGCGCATGGTCAATCAGCACGAATACGGCAACGGCGTCGCGATTTTCACCCGCGACGGCGACGCCGCGCGCGACTTCGCCCACCGCATCCAAATCGGCATGGTGGGCATCAATGTGCCGATTCCGGTGCCGTTGGCTTTCCACAGTTTTGGCGGCTGGAAACGCTCCTTATTCGGCGACCACGCCATCCACGGACCGGAAGGCGTGCGCTTCTACACCCGCCTAAAAACCATCACCTCCCGCTGGCCATCAGGAATTCGCTCCGGTGCGGTGTTTAATTTCAAAGCGGGCGGGGAGCATTGAGGGGGAACTTTGCCGAGCAAAAAAGCAAAGGCGGGGCGCATAA
>JAHRAW010000075.1 GCA_020027415.1 Gammaproteobacteria bacterium | reverse complement strand
CCAATAACGCGCCGACCACTTCACCGTTACGCGATGATGTTTTAATCGCAATCACGCCCTTGCCGCCGCGCCCCTTGCGCGGAAAATCAGCCACTGGGGTACGCTTGCCATAGCCGTTGCGCGTGCTGACAAGAATCTCGGAGGGGCTTGGTTTCGCGCCGTTCTCGCGGTTAGATTTTTCGCCGGGCAAGGCTAACAGTGAAATCACTTGCTGCCCGGCATCCAGTTTAATGCCGCCCATGCCGGCGGTGTTGCGCCCCATGGCGCGCACTTTGCTCTCCGCAAAACGCACCGCTTTGCCGGCGTTGCTGACCAACAGAATGTCCGCATCACCGTCGGTCAACGCCACGCCGATGAGATGGTCATCCGATTTTAGTTTGACCGCGATGATGCCGGAGCGGAGCGGGCGGGAGAAATGATCCAGTCGGCATTTTTTAACCGTGCCTTGCGCGGTCGCCATGAACACATATTTCCCTGCGTCATAGCCTTTGAGCGGCAATATGGCGGTGACTTGTTCGCCGGACTCCAACGGCAGCAGGTTGACTAACGGCTTGCCGCGCGCTTGTCGGCCGGCTTGCGGCAGTTGAAAAACGCGCAACCAATACACCCGCCCGCGGTCGGAAAAACATAAAATCGTGTCGTGCGAGTTGGCGATAAACATGTGTTCCACAAAATCTTCTTCTTTGGTGCGGGTGGCGATGCGCCCTTTGCCGCCGCGGTGTTGCGCGCTGTAATCGTCCACTGGCTGCGATTTCGCATAGCCCGCGTGCGACAAGGTAACCACCACATCTTCTTGCGGAATTAAATCTTCGGTCGCTAAATCAATCTCCGACTCTAAAATCTCGGTGCGCCGCGGCTCGCCAAATTGGCGTTCAATCTCTTGCAGTTCTTCGCTGATTACCGCCAACAAGCGATTCGCATCCTGCAATATATTAAGCAAGTCGCCGATTTCATCCCGCAAACCGCTGTATTCGCTGTGTATTTTTTCCTGTTCAAGCCCGGTCAAGCGGTGCAGGCGTAAATCCAAAATTGCTTGCGCCTGCGTCGGCGACAACCGGTAACCGTTCTGTTGCGCGCCATACTTTTTGTCAAGTTTTGCCGGGCGCGACAGGTTAATATCGCGGCGCGCCAACATCGTCTCCGCGGCGCCGTGTTGCCACCTCGCCGCCAACAATTGTTGCTTCGCTTCCGCCGGCGTACGCGCCGCTTTGATGGCGGCGATGATTGCGTCTATATTGGCTAACGCCACCGCCAAGCCTTCCAAAATGTGCGCGCGTTCGCGGGCTTTGTGGAGTTCAAACAAGGTGCGCCTGGTCACCACTTCACGGCGATGCTTGATGAATTCCGCCAACGCTTCTTTGAGGTTGAAGAGTCGCGGTTGGTTGTTGCCAAGCGCCACCATGTTGATGCCGAACACGGTCTGCATGTTGGTTTGCTGGTATAGATTATTCAACACCACATCGGCTTGTTCGCCGCGCTTCAACTCAAGCACCATGCGCATGCCGGCTTTGTCCGACTCATCGCGCAACGCCGAGATTCCTTCCAGCCGTTTGCTTTTAACCAGCGCGGCGATTTTTTCCATTAGTTTGGCTTTGTTAACTTGATAGGGCAACTGCCGCACGATGATTGCCTCGCGCCCGCTTTTGAAGGTCTCAATTTCGCAGCGGGCGCGCACATAAATCCGCCCGCGGCCGGTTTCATACGCTTGTAGAATTCCACCGCGTCCATTAATGATGCCGGCGGTGGGGAAATCGGGACCGGGCAGATGTTCCATCAACTCAGCGATGCTGATGTCCGGGTTGCGCAACAAGGCAAGGGTTGCCTGCACCGTTTCAGTAAGATTATGCGGCGGCACATTGGTCGCCATGCCCACCGCGATGCCCGATGACCCGTTGACTAACAAGTTTGGCACGCGGGTCGGCAACACCAGCGGCTGGGTTTCGGTTTCATCGTAGTTGGCGCCGAACTCCACCGTTTCCTTGTGCAAATCGGACAGCAGTTCATGCGCGACTCGCGTCAGGCGAATTTCGGTGTAGCGCATTGCGGCCGGGGAATCGCCATCCACAGAGCCAAAATTTCCCTGCCCGTCAATCAGCGGATAGCGCATGGAAAAACTTTGCGCCATGCGAACGATGGCGTCGTAGACCGCGGTGTCGCCGTGCGGGTGATATTTACCGATGACATCGCCGACCACGCGCGCCGATTTTTTATACGGCTTGTTATATTCGTTGTTCAACGCCGACATCGCATACAGCACCCGGCGATGCACCGGCTTCAAGCCATCGCGCACATCGGGCAACGCCCGCCCGACAATCACGCTCATGGCGTAATCTAAATAAGAGTGCCGCATCTCTTGCTCGAGATTGGCGGGCACGGTCTCTTTGGCGAAACTCAAGTCGGTCATCGCAACGGTGGAATGGCGTCATGCAGTGAATTGCCGCCGCCGAAACGCGCCATCAATCACAACACAAACCTCGTGCCTCGGAGCGCGTATCGGCAAGCGTAAAGCCGTGTAATGTTATCACATATGCGCCCAACAAGGCAGCCGCAACGACTCATTTTTGACGGTGCGGATGCCCGCCGTTTTGCGGTTGCTGCGGCGAGAGATAGCACCGACTGCACCAAATTCTGCGCCGAAATCAGCGTTACGCTCGGCACACGCGACGCATCATTTGCGGCTTGTCGCTCATGCTTCCGCTTCCGCTTTCGCTTCCCGTTTCCGTTCCGACCAAAGACCTTTGAATTGTCGCTGCGACTCCAGCCAGCCGCGGTCGGCTGGTTCCATTTTCAGTTTCAAGCGAATCCGACCGGCTGCATCAATTTGCTCGTCAAGCACTTCGCAGCGTTGGTATAAGTGGGCGCGCAACGCGCCGGCTTGCGGTTTCAGTTTGAGGATATACTGGCGGCGGCGGCAACCAAGCAACTCGCCCATGGCTTGTTGCAACAACTCCACGCCGGCGCCGGTGTGGGCGGACAGCCATACGCTCTCAATCAAGCCATTTTTGCCGCGTTGCGTGCGGGCGCGGTCGGCGGTCAGGTCAATTTTATTATTGACTTGGATCATCGGCACCTCGCCGGCGCCGATTTCATGCAACACTTTTTCCACCGCCATTCGGTATTCGGCAAATTCCGCATCCGCATAATCATTCACCAATAGCAGGCAGGCGGCGCTGGCCAGTTCTTCCAAAGTGGCATGAAACGCGGCAATCAGCGCATGCGGCAGTTCGCGGATGAAGCCGACCGTATCCGACAACAGCGCCGCGCCAAAACCCGGAATTTCCAAGCGCCGCATGGTCGGGTCCAGGGTGGCAAATAACTGGTCGGCGATGTAGACGGGCTGCCCGGTCAAGCGCTGGAAGAGGGAAGATTTGCCGGCGTTGGTGTAGCCGACTAATGACACCGTGGGGATTGCCGCGCGGCGCCGCGCACGCCGGCGCAAACCGCGTTGCGCTTCCACTCTTTGCAAACGGCGCGTCAACGATTGGATGCGCGCGCCAATCAATCTGCGGTCGGTCTCCAACTGGGTCTCCCCAGGTCCGCGCAAGCCGATGCCGCCCTTTTGCCGTTCAAGGTGCGACCAGCCGCGCACCAGACGGGTGGATAGGTGTTTCAACTGGGCCAGTTCCACTTGCAATTTGCCTTCCCTGGAAACCGCCCGCTGGGCAAAAATATGCAGTATCAGGCCGCTGCGATCCAGCACTCGGCATGCCACGATTCGCTCCAAATTGCGCTCCTGAATGGGCGACATCGGAGGGTCAAAAATGACTAAGGTGGCTGCCTGCTGCTGGACTAACAGGCTGAGTTGGCGCGCATTGCCTTTGCCGATGAGGGTCGCCGCAACCGGCTTGCGGCGCGTCCATACCAACTTCGCGCACACCGTGGCGCCGGCCGAACACGCCAGTTGTTCCAGTTCGCGCAACGGCGACTCGCCATGCGCCGCCGCGCAGGCATGCTGCGTCACTAAGATTGCGCGCTCCGCTTGCCCGCGTTGCGACTCGCCGCGCGCGGGCGCGGGTTGGTCTTTATCTACCGAATGAAACAGAAACGCATTCCCTCCGCGGGTTGGAACTTCCGCCTAATGGTCAGGTCACTGGTTGCGAGTCATTGCTGAACCACGCCGAATCGCCGAATAACCGAATCGCCTAATAGGACGGTTGATTCTCCGCGGGCGGCGAATCGTTGCCGTAGTCGTCACCGCCGTTTTGGTTACCGCTGTCGTTGTCGTTGCCGCCATTGCCGCCGCCGCTACCACCACCACTACCGCTACCGCCGCCACTTTGTGGCGCGCGCACCGTGCGCGATGGCACGATGGTTGAAATCGCATGCTTGTAAATCATCTGATTGACGCTGTTACGCAGCAACACGACCCACTGGTCAAAGGCTTC
>JAHRAW010000071.1 GCA_020027415.1 Gammaproteobacteria bacterium | reverse complement strand
TCTTGTTTGTGGAATCCGATTCGTCGCCGGAATAGCGGTTGGGATTGAAGTATTCCAACCGCTTATCCAAGCCACAACCGACTCCGCTACGCCTTCGCGCGCCTTGCCTTCTTGGCTATCGGGGTTGCCGATGAATCTTCGGCTAATGAGCGCACCAGTCCGTAGGTCATCAAAATTAAGATGACGCTGACTGGCAACGCCGCGGCGATGGAGGCGGTTTGTAGGGCTTTCAAGCCGCCGGCGGCCAACAGCGCCGCTGCCACCACGCCTTCGCCCAGGCCCCAAATAATGCGGAACTTGCGCGGCGGTTCGTCGTTGCCCATGCTGACCATGGTGGTGATCACCAAAGTGCCGGAATCGGACGAAGTGATGAACCAAGTCGCCAGCAGCAGAGTCGCCAACGCCGCCATAGCGGTGTTGAGCCATTGAAACGAAGTGACCTGCGCGATGGTGCCGTATAACGCGCTCGGCAGATCCCAACCGCGCACCAAGTCTAGAATGCCGGCGCCGCCGATGCCGGCAGGCGAATTCATTTCCATCCACATCGCGCTGCCGCCGAACATGCACAGCCAGAAGAACGAAATGGTGGTCGGCACTAACATCACGCCCAACATGAATTCGCGGATGGTGCGCCCGCGCGAGATGCGCGCGATAAACATGCCGACAAACGGCGCCCACGAAATCCACCAGCCCCAATAGAAAATCGTCCAGCCGCCTTGCCACGCGCTATCCCCCGGCGCGTTGAAGGTTTGCAAGCCCATGGGGATGAAATTCCACAGGTAATCGCCGAATGAGGTGAAGAAGAAGCCCATCAGCCATTGAAACGGTCCGCCGAACAGGAAGAACGCCAACAGGACGATGGACAGCCAGATATTCCATTCGCTGATAATGCGGATGCCGTTGCCGACGCCGGATACCGCCGACACCGTGGCGATTAGTGAAATCACCAAAATCAACACCAATTGCGTGGTCAGCCCAGGGTCAATGCCGAGCAGGTGATTCAAGCCCGCCGCCATTTGTTGCACGCCCAAGCCAAGCGAAGTGGCGACGCCAAACACGGTGCCGAACACCGCCAACAAATCCACCGCATGTCCGATGGGTCCGTAGATGCGTTCGCCGATTACCGGATACAACGCCGAGCGCAAGGTGAACGGAAGTTTTTTGCGGAAGCCAAAATAGGCGAGGCAGAGCCCGACGATGACATACACCGACCAGGCATGGAAACCCCAGTGGAAATAGGTGACGCGCATCGCGTGAAGGGCGCGTTGTTCGTTCATTGCGATGGCGCCGGCGTGGTCGGCGAACGGGTTGTTGGGATAGCCCCACGGTTGGGTGGTGTCAAAGTAAAACATCGGTTCGGCGACGCCGAAAAACAAAATGCCGATGCCGACGCCGGCTGAGAACAACATCGCAAACCAGGAGAAGTTGCTGAACTCCGGTCGGCTGTCGTCCGCTCCCAGCCGCACGCTGCCGAAGCGACTGCACATAAGGTAAACGCAGGTGAAAAAGATCAGCGAGAGGATCAGGATGTAATACCAGTTTAGTGTGGATTCAATCCAGGCGCGGATGGATGCGTAAATGTTGCCGGCGAACTCCACATTCAGCACCGTGAACACCACAAACGCGATGATCATGCCCTTGGAGGCGAGGCCCATGCCCGGATGAATGCCGGACCAGAAGCCGCTACTGGAAACGCCGCTACGTTGAGAGTTTTTCATGTTAATTTCCTCAGTTGATTAGTGGTGGCACCATGACCCTACTACATGGATCAGGGGCGGGCAAGGCGGCGAATCGGCAGTTCCGCGGTGGCGGAGACTTCACCGCCTCAACACTTCTCCAGCGCCTGCGCAAGATCTTGCTCAATATCGTCCGCGTCTTCCACGCCCACCGACAAACGCACCAAGCCATCGGTCACGCCGCGCGCGTTGCGCTCCTTCGTCGGCACATCGGCATGCGTCATGGTGGCGGGGTGGGTGATCATGGTTTCCACCGAGCCCAAACTTTCCGCCAGTTGGCACAGTTGCACGCTGTTCATCAGCCGCTTGCCGGCGGGAATGCCGCCGGTTAGTTCACACGACAGCATTCCGCCGTAGCCGCTCATTTCCCGTTTGGCGATGGCGTGCTGGGGATGCGAGGCCAAGCCCGGATAATGCACCCGCGCGACCTTGCTATGCGCCTCTAAAAATTGGGCGATGCGCAGCCCGCTTTGGTGGTGGCGCAACATCCGCAGGTGCAGGGTTTTCAAGCCGAGCAAAGTCAGCCAAGCGTCAAACGGGCTATTGACCGCGCCGATGGTTTTTTGGATGAATTTAAGGCGTTCGTACAAAGCGGGTTGGTTGACCACCACTGCGCCGCCGATGAGTTGATTGTGCCCGCTCAAATATTTGGTGGTGGAGTGCATCACCAAATCGGCGCCCAACTCCAGCGGGCGCAGAAACATCGGCGTAGCGAAGGTGGAATCCACCCCCACCGGGATGCCCGCATCCTTGCCGACTTTCGCCACCGCTGCAATATCGGTGATTTTAATCAGCGGATTGGACGGCGTTTCCAGCCAGATTAGCCGCGTTTGCGGGCGAATGGCGTTGGCGACATGGTGCGCTTCGGTGCTATCTACATAAGTGAATTCCAGCCCATAAGCGGTTAATACTTGGTTGAAATACCGCGCCACGCCGCCATACACATCATCCGAACAAACCACATGATCGCCTGATTTGAGCAACTTCATTACCGCATCCACCGCCGCCATGCCGCTCGCGTAACAAACCCCGTAGCGCCCGTTTTCCAGCGCCGCAAGGTTTTCCTCCAGGGCCTGCCGCGTGGGGTTGGATGAGCGCGTGTAATCAAAGCCGCGGTCTTTGCCGACCGCCGGCAATACATAAGTTGCGGTCTGGTAGATGGGCGGAATGATGGCGCCGGTGGTGGGGTCCGGCGCTTGCCCGGCATGGACGCATTTGCTGTCAAAATTCATGGCTGCCTCGCGGAAAATAGGAGTGATGCGCGTCTAATTGAGCCTTGCTGAGCCTTGCATGATACTGAATTTCATCGGCATAAGAACAAGGATTTAATGAGGCAGGCGGCGTACCCGAAGCAATCGATCAAGCGGCAAGAAACGAATTGCACAGCGCCACCAAACGCGATGGCTGTTGGACATGTAGCCAATGCCCGGCGTCTGCAATGGTGGTCAAACTGGCGTTGGGAAAGTAGCGGACGATTTGCGCGCGACTCGCCGCACTGAGGTAATCCGAGTTGGCGCCGGCGATGAACAAGGCATTCAGGTCGGATACTTGCCGATTGGCATAGCCGGACAGCGCCTCCATATTCCGCCAAATCGCTGCCAAATTGATTTTCCAGCGATAACCATGCGCACCTTTTGTCAGGTTCTGGTTTAGGAATTGGCGGGTGGCGGGGTCGGCAATACCGCTTGCGAATTCACTTTCACTTGCTAACGCGGCGTCAATCTGGCGGCGGCTGGTGAGGGTGGCAAAATCCACCGCTCGCATCGCCGCGAGCAACTGCAAGTGGCAAGTTGGGTGGTAGGCTTGCGGGGCGATATCCACCACGATTAATTTCGCCAAATCAATCTCGGCAAGCTCGCCGCGCGCGCCGGGTTCGCTTGCCTGTTGCGCAAGCCACATGGCGACTTTCCCGCCCAGGCTATGCCCGAGTAGCGCGGCGCCGTGCAATTGATGGTCGGCGATGAAGCGCGCCACATCCGCCGCCATGGCCGGGTAGCGCATATCGTCATGCCACGGGGATTGCCCATGGTTGCGCAAATCCACGCAGAAAACTTGATAGGCATTTGATAGTTGCTGCGCGATCGTCCGCCAGTTCACGCCGCTGCCGAACAGCCCATGCAGAATGATTACGGTACGATTCGGCGTCGCCGCCGCGCCGTATTTTTGAAAATGTAAGCGCACTGGCGACGGCGGCGGCAGCATCGTCTCCGTCTCCGTCACTGCGCGTTCGGCGTTGCTTTGTTTGGCTTTCATCGGCGCGCAGTTTAGCACTGCTTGACGATACCGCCGCGCGGGGATGGGTAACAATCGGGGTGGTGGTGGGGGTTAAAGAGTGGTGGACGGAGAGGGGGGCAAAAAGCCCGTTGGAAAAGGTGGATGTTTTGTTGTGGCATGCTTGTAAAAGGATCGCCGAGAACGCGGAATGGGGCAATACTGAGAACGCTGAGGAGTTCTTGGTTGTGTACTTAGGTAAGGTTGGGAGAGCGGTGG
>JAHRAW010000055.1 GCA_020027415.1 Gammaproteobacteria bacterium | reverse complement strand
CCGCATCGCTGAACAACACCAACACTAAGGTGGCTTCCAACAACAGATGCAGCCAATCATGTTCAATGTGAAAATCAAACACATTGAAAAATGCATTGCTGAACAACAACCCGGCGCCGACAAAAATCATCGGCGGCGTGAGCATGCTGCCGTCAATCCGCTTGGAAAATAAACCAAAGCCGAGAAACAGCAGAAAAATTAAGATGATTTGAATGGATTCCATGACTAAATACGGAAGTAAGTTAAATACGAAAATAAAATGAAACTACATACGCGCGAAATCGCTGCTGCATCGCGCCAGTTTCATGGTGAGTGAGTCAATTGGCGGAGAGAGAGGGATTCGAACCCTCGATACGCTATTAACGTATACACACTTTCCAGGCGTGCTCTTTCGACCACTCAGACATCTCTCCGCTTGGACTAGACCTGTTAGATATCGTTGTGGAATGTGCGGCAACCGCCGCGGCAATCCGCCCGCAAATTAACGGAATTCGGTCACGCATGCGGGTGCGGGAAGTATAACCGAATATCGGTCAATGGTTGTAGTGATACGCTCGCCCGACCGCCCTATCGCGCCGCTTCGGATTAGGTTTGCCTTGAGTTTGGGTTTAGGCTCGCCGGCAAGTTATTTTCATGGCGACAAGCGGCTAATTTGCCAGCGATTTTGGGCGTCGCGGAGGTACAAAATTCGGTCGTGCAAGCGGTGACTCCTGCCTTGCCAGAATTCAACGCGGTGCGGGCGGATGCGGTAGCCGCCCCAGAATTCCGGCAACGGCACGGGTTGGTCGCAAAATCGCTCGGTCATGCGCGCCACGCGTTGCGCCAATGCATGCCTTGATGGCAAGGTTTCGCTTTGGCGCGACGCCCACGCGCCCAACTGGGCTTGCCGCGGGCGCGAATGGAAATAATCCCGCGATGCTTGCTCAGCGAGGCGCTCAACCGGTCCTTCAACAATCACTTGACGATGCAACGCATACCATGGAAACACCGCGCACACCGCATGGTTTGCTTGCATTTGTCGCGCTTTGCGGCTGCCGTGGTTGGTAAAAAACACCAACCCATGGCGGTCAAAATCCTTCATCAACACGCTGCGCTGAGAAGGCGCCGACGAGGCGGAAACGGTCGCCAATAACATGGCGTTGGGTGACTCAATCTCGGCTTCGCGGGCTTGCGCAAACCAGATTTTGAACTGCGCCACCGGGTCTTGCGCTACGGAATCTCGCGTAAGTCCGGCGGCGCAGTATGGTTCGCGAAGTTGGCTTGCTTTGCTCACTAAAACGCGTACCGGTCGGGTTACCGCGCGCTCCGTTTAGCGGTCGTTAAAACGGGATATCGTCGTCAAAATCATCCGCCGGCGCTTTGGCAGCCGTAGCCGAACTGGCGGCAGCGGAAGATGAAGATGAAGCGGCGGCGGCAGGCGGCGCTTGCTTGAACCCCCCGCCGCCGCCTTCGCCGCGCCCGCCTAACATTTGCATATCGTTTACCACCACCTCCGTGGTGTAGCGGTCATGCCCTTCTTTGTCCTGCCATTTACGGGTTTGCAAGCGACCTTCCGCATAAATCTGCGAGCCTTTTTTCAAGTACTCACCGACAACTTCGCCGAGCCGCCCAAAAAACACCAGGTTATGCCACTCGGTGCTTTCCTGCTGTTCGCCGCTCTTATCTTTCCACGCGCTCGTGGTGGCGATGGATACACTGGAGACCGCGGCGCCAGATGTGGTATAGCGCACCTCCGGATCTTTCCCCAGATTGCCGACTAAAATGACTTTATTAACGCCTCTTGCCATGGTTCATCTCCTTTCAAATGGATGTAAATTGTGAAGCGCAGAGTATAGCAAAATAACGCTGTGCAAGTTGGCTCGCCCGCCTTTCGTTGTTTCCTTTCGTTCCTATCGCACCGCTTCGCCGAAGCGGAATTTCGGCGCGGTGACGGCCTTCACCAACCACACGCCCGCCACGCCGGCGCATAGCCAGTATACGCTGGACGCACCAAACTGACCGCTGAACCAGCCGGCGCACAAGCCGCCGATGAACATGCCTAAAAATTGAAAAGTGTGATACACCCCGATGGCGGCGCCTTTGTCGGCGCTTGGCGCCAAGCGTGAGACCAACGATGGCAGCATCGCTTCCAGCGTGTTGAACGCCACAAAAAATAGCCATAGGGACACCAACAACGCCGCGATTCCATGCCCGCTTGCCCACCCCATCGCAACCATAGCGACCAATAATAGCGCAACCGCCGACTTGAACGCCGCGCCGAGGCGGGCTTCGCGCGCGCTCAATCGTAGCAACGGCAGCATGCCCACCACCGACAGCACCAACACCGGCGCATAGAATTGCCAGTGAGCCGCCAACGGCAAGCCGCTGGTTGCGCGCAACAGCGCGGGCAACACGACAAATAAAGCGGTCAGCGACATGTGCAGGCAAAACACCCCAAAATTAAGCCGCAGCAACTGGCGATCCACTAATAATCTGCGGAAATGTTGCGCCGACTGGGTAAGCACGCGCGGTGGTTGGGTGGCGTCGGCGGGGTGGTGGCGCGGCACCAGATACCACAAAACCGCCATCGCTACCAACGCCAAGCCGGCGGTCAGCCAAAAAATGCCGGGCACGCCAAGCATGCTTTCCAGCAGCGGCGCAAACATCAACGACAGCAAGAACACCAAGCCGATGCTCACGCCCATTACCGCCATGGCGGTGGTACGTTGCGTTTCGCGAGTGAGGTCGGCGACTAACGCCAACACCGCCGCCGAGATCGCGCCGGCGCCTTGCAGCGCGCGCCCGAGCAGCAACCCGCCGATGGTGTCAGCCAACGCCGCGACCACGCTGCCGAGCGCGAACACCAACAGCCCGGCGCTAATCACGCGCTTGCGCCCAAAGCGATCCGAAGCCATGCCGAAGGCGATTTGAAACAGCCCTTGCGTGAGTCCGTAGATGCCGAGCGCCAAGCCAATTAATAACGGCGTGCTGTGCGGCAACTTGGCGGCATAAATCGCCAACACCGGCAATAGCATGAACAAGCCAAACATACGCAACGCAAAGATGCCGGCGAGCGCCGACACCTCCTTTTTTTCGTGCGCATTCATGGAGTTGACAAGGGCATGGTTGATTTAACTTGTTAGGCGCGGCG
>JAHRAW010000013.1 GCA_020027415.1 Gammaproteobacteria bacterium | reverse complement strand
AAAAAACCGCCATCCCCGCAGTTGCGGGCATGGCGGCAGTCGTTGCTTGCTTGATTTTGCGGTTGGCGGGTTAACAATCCCGCGGGGTAATTGAATTTTCCGCCGCATAGGCTGCAGAGTCTTCCGCAATCAGCGCATCAACCAGTTTGCGGTCGGCGCCGCTGAAATCGGTGATGAGCGACCAAGTTTTGCGGTTGGCGTCCCACTGCTGAATCGCCCCCAACCCGGGTCCGCCGTGATTGGCGCAGGTCACATTGATGGTGGGACCGAAGTCTGGCACGCCCAACTTGCGCATGCGGCGTTGGCTGATTTTGAGAGATTCCATGCCGTCGCGCATTTGCGCCGAAGTGATTTGTTTGACGCCGTGTATCTTCTGCGCAGTGGCGGCTGCTTCGGCGGCGAGGATGGCGGCATACAAGCCGCGGTTATACAGCACCGTGCCGAGGTTGGAGCCGTCGCCGGCGGTTTTGCCGGTTTTTACGACATACTTTTGCAGGTCGTCATAAATCGGAAAATCGCGCCCCACGCCGTGGAAGGCGATGGCTTTGTAGCCGTGCGCGCCTTTGCCGGCGGGCAACACATCATTTTCCGAAGCCGACCACCACACGCCGATGAAATGATCCATCGGGTATTTGATATTGGCGGCTTCTTTGATTGCCACTTGGTTCATCACCCCCCAGCCCCACATCAGCACATAATCCGGGCGTTGGCGGCGAATCTGCAGCCATTGCGATTTCTGTTCTTGCCCGGGGTGGTCAACGGCTAACAAAGTCAGTTGATAGCCGTGTTTTTCCGCCAACTTCTCCAAGGTGCGAATCGGCTCTTTGCCATACGCGGAATTGTGATACAGCAACGCGATGGATTTGCCTGTTAGGCTGCCCGCTTGCTTTTGGATGTATTTGACGATGATGGACGCCGCATCCCAGTAGGTGCCGGGGTAGTTGAAAATGTGGCTGAACACTTTGCCGTTGGCGGCCGAAGTTCTGCCGTAGCCCATGGAATGCACCGGGATGCCGTCCGCAGTGGCTTTGGGAATCAGTTGATAGGTGATGCCGGTGGACAGCGGCTGATACACCAATGCGCCTTCGCTTTTGGTGGATTCATAGCATTCCACGCCCTTTTCGGTGTTGTAGCCGGTCTCGCATTCAGGCACCGAAATCGGCACCCCGCCGATGCCGCCGTCGCGTTCATTTAACAAGGTGAAATAGTCGGCGTAGCCGTCGGCAAAGGGAATGCCGTTGGGGGCGTACGGTCCGGTGCGGTAGCTCAGTGACGGGAATACTAAGTCGGCGAACGCCGCGTTGCCGCCCGCGACCAAGCCGAGAGCCAAGATCGCCGCGGCAAACCGCGTTCGCCATTGCCGTAGATGCGTTAATGCTTTCATAACATTCTCCAGATTCGCAGTGATACCCATAACGGGCGTTTGGTGACTCGTAACTTTAATGGGGAAACGGCCACAGCCTCAATTTTTCTTTCGCAATTCGCCACAACTGGGCAAGCCCGTGTGGTTCAACGATAAGAAAAAAAACAATCAGCGCACCGATGATTACTAAAATGAGATGCGCAACTAAATCGGTGGGCCAGCCCAGCCCGCTGACCATGATATTTTTCATCAACACCGGTAACAGCGTTAAAAACGCGGCACCGATAAAGGAGCCGAAAATGGATCCCAGCCCGCCGATTATAATCATAAACAACACCAAAAAAGATTTGTCAATGCCGAACGCTTCGGTCGGTTCGGCGGCGCCTAAATAAACCGCGAAAAATAGCGCGCCGGCGACGCCAATATAAAACGAACTCACGGCGAACGCGGATAGTTTCGCTTTCAGCGGCGACACACCGATAATTTCTGCGGCGATATCCATGTCGCGGATCGCCATCCACGAGCGACCGATGCGTCCGCGCGTCAGGTTGCGCGCCACCATCGCCAATAATACCGCAATTACCAAGCAGAATAGGTAGGTCGCCCATGGCGGCGCGGTGGGTCCGGTGACCGCCACGCCGAACAGCATGCGTTGCGGCGCGGTGATTTGTCCGGACGCCGAATAGTTGTAGAACCATGGCACTTTGTTGAACAGCCATACCAGAAAAAACTGTGAGGCTAAGGTTGCCACCGCTAAATAAAAACCTTTGATTTTGAGGCTCGGCAAACCGAACACCATGCCGACCGCGGCGGTGATGCCGCCCGACAGAATCACGCAGAAAAATATATTCAGTTCGGGGAAGGCGGTCATCAGTTTGTAGCAGGCGTAAGCGCCCACCGCCATGAAGCCGCCGGTGCCGAGGCTGACTTGTCCGCAATAGCCGGTTAAGATATTCAACCCCAGCGCGGCCATGGACCATACTAAGAACGGCACGAATACGGATTTTTCCCAGTAGTCGTTGAGCACAAACGGCACCACCAAAAACGCCAGCGCCAGCACCGCCCACACCGTCCAGCGGTCAAGGCGCAGCGGAAAAGTGCGCTGATCCTCGGCGTAGGTGGTTTGGAAAGCGCCAGATTCTCGGTAAAACATTTAATCCTCCCACCGGCGCGCGTCGCCCGGAAAATCATCGCCTTGCGGATTCACTAAGCAGAAACGATGCCCGCTTGGCGCTTGCATGACAAGCCACCCTTTTGGATGCCGCTCCACTAATTTGGCGCCGATGGATTGCAGCCGGGCGGCTTCGGCTTGTTGGTTGTCGGTTTCTATATCTAAGTGGATGCGCGGCGCATGCGACACCGATTGCAGCAGGACTTTTGGATAGCCTTTGCAGTCGGCAAGCACCGCGTATTTACCGTCTGCATCCACTTTGCCGGTGACGCCTAAGGCGCGCGCCCAGAACTCGGTCGCGTCCGCAATATTTTCGCCTTGACAATCAATCACCAGTACGCCGATGCGGGAATAATGCGCCATTACACTCGCTCAATAATTTTTTCGCCGAATAAGCCTTGCGGGCGGAACATCAGAAAAATTAATGCCAATACATACGCGAACCAATTTTCGGTGGCGCCGCCGATGAACGGACCGACCGAAAATTCAAATAACTTTTCGCCGACTCCGATAATCAAGCCGCCGACAATCGCTCCGGGAATGGAAGTGAAGCCGCCTAAAATTAATACCGGCAACGCTTTCAGCGCAATCAACGACAGCGAAAACTGCACGCCGGATTTCGCGCCCCACATGATGCCGGCGACCAACGCCACCATGCCGGCGATGGACCACACGATAATCCAAATGACGCGCAACGAGATGCCGACCGACAGCGCCGCTTGATGGTCGTCGGCGACCGCCCGCAAGGCGCGCCCGGTTTTGGTGTATTGCGAAAATAAAGTCAGCGCGACGACCAACAACACGGCGATGCCAGCCGCCCATACATCCAACACATCTATGTACATGCCGTAGTAATCCGCCCCCTCAGCCGCCCAGGTTTGCGTGACGCCTTCCCACCACAGCGAGCCGCCGGAGGGCAAGCCGATATCCAACACTTTGATATTCGCCCCCCACATCAAATCGCCGAAGCCTTCCATGAAAAACGCCAAGCCGATGGTCGCCATAAAGAGAATAATCGGCTCTTGATTGACTAAGTGGCGCAACACCAATCTCTCCACCAACCACGCGAACAAAATCATCACCAGCACGGTCAGTGCGATGGCGGCGACATGATGCAGGCCGCTTGACCAATGGTGATAGTCGCTACCGAAAATCGCATTGAGGAGATGCGCGAACGGCACTTGCCCGGTTTGAAAGCCCACTAAGGTGAGCGCGGCGAACAACGCCAGCACGCCTTGCGCGTAGTTGAAAAGGCCGGAGGCTTTGAAAATCGACACGAAGCCCAACGC
>JAHRAW010000244.1 GCA_020027415.1 Gammaproteobacteria bacterium | reverse complement strand
GGCAAAAACACCGGCATTGCCTTGCGTGCTGGAGTCAAGCGAATCGGCGGGCGACTGACACTGGAAGGCAATGTGCATGGTTTATTTGCGCGCGGTGATTACAAAGAGTGGGGCGTAGATGGAATGGTGAGCATGAATCCCGGACGCGACGGGCAAGGCTTATCGTTCACCGTTGCGCCGGGCTTGGGTGATACCACCAGCGAAGTGGAGCGCCTTTGGCAACAAGATTTACGGCATAGCGTGCCGACTAACGCGGACGATGCGGATGACATTGCGCCGAGATTACGCGCCTCAGTTGGCTATGGTTTGACTCACAAATGGCAACCGTATGGTGAGATGACCTTAGCCAATGATAACAATCGCTACGGCTTAGGCGTGCGTTGGCAGGTAAAACAAGCGCATGGGGTTGGCTTTCACCTGAACCTATTAGGCGAACATCGCGATACGGACACCGCCGCCGCCAACGCCATTCTGTTGCAGGGCAAGGTGGAGTTCTAACACAACCACGAAGCAATGCGCGGAATCGCTAATCTGTAAGCGAACCCGCGCGGAATCGCCAAACCCGAAACTAACCCGCGCATTATTAAAAGCCCCGCTATCCAGCGGGGTTTTTTATTGGATTCCCGCTTAAAAGACTGCGGGAATGACGAGGTGGGAAGGGCTGCGTGGCGTATCCTGCGATACTCCATCCGCCCCGCCGCCAACTTGGATGACCGCTTTGGCGGGCATGCAGGTTAATATGCGCACAGCCGACCGCCGACTGCTTTTCATCTGGCGCACAACAGCGGTCTTTTTTGGCTCTACATCTGCGCCCCGAAAACCCTTATTTTATGCTCCTCGCCGGCGCGCATGCGCCGTTACCCGTTGGCGGCTTGCATGGAGTAACATCGGTGGCGGTACGCAGCGGCAAGCGAACAAAACCGCGTAACCGAATAACCGAATGCAATCGCCGCCTCGCTTCCAATTTCCAATCTTAATCTCACCACCTCACCAAGGGGCGTTCTATGCGAATCGGCATACCCAAAGAAATCAAAAACCATGAATATCGCGCCGGCATGTCGCCGTCCAGCGTGCGGGAAATGGTCAAGCACGGGCATCGCGTTCTCGTGGAGACGCGGGTCGGCGCCGGCCTTGGCGCCGACGACAGCGCCTACTCAGCGGCGGGGGCAGCGGTGGTGGATACCGCCGCCGAGGTGTTCGCTCAGTGCGATATGATCGTCAAGGTCAAAGAGCCGTTAGCCGTGGAGCGCGCCATGCTGCGCGAAGGGCAGTTGCTGTATACCTATCTGCATCTGGCGCCGGACCCGCAACAAACCAAAGAGTTACTCGCCAGCGGCGCCACTTGCGTTGCGTATGAAACGGTCACCTCGCCGCACGGCGGGTTGCCGCTGTTGGCGCCGATGTCCAAAGTCGCCGGGCGCATGTCCATCCAAGCCGGCGCCTATTGTCTGGAACACCCGCACGGCGGCTTGGGCATTCTGTTGGGCGGCGTGCCCGGCGTGGAGCCCGCCAAAGTGGTCATCCTCGGCGCCGGCGTAGTCGGCACCCACGCCGCTCACATGGCGGTGGGCTTGGGCGCCGATGTATGGGTGATTGACAACAATTCCGCCGCGCTGGAACGCCACTGGGAGCAATTTGGGCGCAGCACCAATTCGGTTTTTTCCACCGCCGAAGCGGTGGAGCGCCATGTGCTGGACGCCAACTTGGTCATCGGCGGCGTATTAATCCCCGGCGCCGAAGCGCCCAAACTGGTCACCGCCGAGATGGTCGCCAATATGCAAACCGGCTCGGTGCTGGTGGATGTCGCCATTGACCAAGGCGGTTGCTGTGAAACTTCGCGCGCCACCACCCACGCCGAACCGACTTATGTGGTGGATGAGGTGGTGCATTACTGCGTCGCCAACATGCCCGGCGGCGTGCCGCGCACTTCCACCTACGCGCTCAACAATGTCACCCTGCCGTATGCCATTACCTTAGCCAACAAGGGCGCGAAGCAAGCGTTGTTGGATGATCCGCACCTGCGCAATGGCTTGAATGTGCATGCCGGCAAAGTTACGCAT
>JAHRAW010000239.1 GCA_020027415.1 Gammaproteobacteria bacterium | reverse complement strand
TTCCAGCAGGCATTCAAGCAGTGTGAGGTGCTCGCCGGTCCCACCACGCCGACCACCGCGTTTGCGTTGGGGGAAAAAAATCACGATCCGATTGCGATGTATCGCAACGATATTTTCACCAACTCGGTGAATTTAGCCGGCTTGCCGGGCATATCCATACCCGCCGGGCTGGACCGCAACGGCTTGCCGGTCGGGCTGCAATTGATTGGTCGGTATCTGGACGAAGCCACTTTGCTAAATGTCGCGCATCAGTTCCAGCAAGCAACCGACTGGCACTTAAAAACTCCGCCGGGCTATTTATGATGCAGTGGGAATCGGTAATTGGGCTTGAGGTGCATGCGCAACTCAACACCCACAGCAAAATTTTCGCCGCCACCGCCACCGAGTATGGCGCCGCCGCCAACGCCCAGGCTTGTGACTTCAGCATTGCGTTGCCGGGCACCTTGCCGGTGATGAATCGGCAAGCGGCTCGTTTGGCGGTCAAATTCGGGCTCGCCATCAACGCCGAAATCAACCGACATTCGCTGTTTGCGCGCAAGCACTATTTCTATCCGGATCTGCCAAAGGGCTATCAGATCAGCCAGTATGAACACCCGATAGTCGGCAAAGGCAGCGTGGAAATCACCGCCGAGCAAGGCGTGAAGGTGATTCGCATCGCCCGCGCGCATCTGGAAGAGGACGCCGGCAAATCCCGGCATGAAGATTTTCAAGGCATGACCGGCATTGACTTGAATCGCGCCGGCACCCCGCTGTTGGAAATTGTGTCGGAACCGGACTTGCGCTCGGCGGCCGAGGCGGTCGCTTATCTTAAGCAGGTGCATGCGTTGCTGCGTTACTTGGAAATTTCCGATGGCAACATGCAAGAAGGCTCGTTTCGGTGCGATGTGAATGTGTCAGTGCGACCGGCTGGGCAACAACAGTTGGGGGTGCGCGCCGAACTGAAAAATGTCAATTCGTTCCGCTTCATAGAAAAAGCCATTGACTTCGAAATTGCACGACAAATCAGCGTGCTGGAAGACGGCGGCAGCCTCCGCCAAGAAACTCGGTTGTATGACGCCGAACAAAATCAAACCCGGCCGATGCGCTCCAAAGAAGAAGATCATGATTATCGTTACTTTCCGGACCCCGACTTGCCGCCGCTGCAATTGGATGAATGTTTGATCGCCGAGGTGCGCGCGCAGTTGCCGGAGTTGCCGACCCCGCGCAAGCAAAGATTTCAACGCGAATTGGGGTTGTCCGCGCACGATGCCGAGCAGTTAATCAGCGAGCGCGAAATGGCCGATTATTTTGAGGCGGTCAAGGCGCGCACGCAGGCGGATGCGAAAACCGTCGCCAACTGGATCTTGGGCGAACTGAGCGGCGCGTTGAATAAGCACGGTTTATGCATCGCGCAAAGCCCGGTGAACAGCGCGCAATTGGCGCTGCTGCTGGAACGCATTGCCGACCGCACCATTTCCGGCAACCTCGCCAAACAAGTGTTCCACAGCCTATGGCACAGCCAACCAAGCGCGCGCGATGTAGACGCGATTATCGCCGCCAAAGGGCTTACACAAATCACCGACCGCGCCGAAATAGAAACCATGATTGAACGCGTCGTGCGTGCGCATGCCGAACAAGTCGCCCAATATCGGCAAGGCAAGAGCAAAGTGTTCGGCTTTTTGGTCGGCCAGGTGATGCAAGCAAGCGCCGGCAAAGCCAACCCGCAGCAAGTCAATCAAATCTTGCAACAAAAACTCGGCGAGCCAGAAGCAAGCGGTTAGCCGCTTGGGTTTTTGCGTTACAATAACGGTATGCGGGTCTGTAGCTCAGCTGGATAGAGTACCTGGCTTCGAACCAGGTGGTCGGGGGTTCGAGTCCCTCCAGGCCCGCCATTCCGTTTGCTTGCATTCGGCTGTGCACTCTGCACTCTGCAAACGTTTGCCACTCCGCGCTACCCCGCCACCGCATTCGCCTTCGCATTCACTATGAAACGCCAAATTGTGCTTGCCTCGTCGTCGCCCTATCGGCGACAGATTCTTGAGCGCGTGCGCATACCGTTTGTGCAGCACGCGCCGCAGGTGGATGAAACCCCGTTGGCGAACGAGAGCGCGGCGCAATTGGTGGCGCGGCTGGCGTTGGCGAAAGCCCGCGCCGCGGCAACTGGTTATCCGCAGGCGTTGATTATCGGCGCCGACCAAGTGGCTGAGCAGGGCGGACAAATCACCGGCAAGCCGGCCAACCATGCAGACGCGGTGCGCCAGTTGCAACGCGCATCGGGGGCGGTGGTCACTTTGTATGCGGGCGTGGCGCTGTATGATGCGCGCAGCGATGATTTTCAGTCGGCGGTGGAGCCGTTCGTGGTGGAGATGCGGGAACTGGAACTCGATTTAATTGAGCGCTACTTGCGCGCCGAAACTCCGTATGATTGTTGCGGCAGTTTGAAAGCGGAAGGCTTGGGCGTCGCGCTGCTGAAACGGCTCACCGGGGACGACCCCAACGCGTTGCTTGGTCTGCCGTTGATTCGGTTAATTGATATGCTGAAACAGCGCGGCGTGGAGTTGATTTAACAACGCGCTCGGCGCCTTGCACCCAATCAATCCAATCGCCCTTCACTTTCATATAGAAAGAAAACTCTCATCCCGAATGCGTTTGATACGGTCGCGGGTGGCGGCGGCGGCTTCAAATTCCAAGTTCTTGGCATAGCCGTACATCTTTTTTTCCAGTTGTTTCAAGAGTTTGCCCAATTCGCCGGGCGAGGCGTTCGCATATTGCGCGCGCGCTTCAGCGACGCGCAAAGAATCGGAGCAATCAACCCCCTTCAGCTGCTTGATCGCGACGCCGTCTATGATTTCCTTGACCGGTTTGATGATGCTTTTCGGTTGTATGGAATGCCGCTGGTTATGCGCGTGTTGTCTCGTCCGCCGCCGCTCGGTTTCTTGCATCGCTTGGGCAATGGAATTGGTGATGCGGTTCGCATACAGAATCACTTTGCCGTTGATGTTTCGAGCGGCGCGCCCGATGGTCTGAACCAGCGATTGGGTGGAACGCAGAAAGCCTTCCTTGTCGGCGTCCAAAATCGCCACCAGTGAAACTTCCGGAATATCCAGCCCTTCGCGCAGCAAATTAATGCCCACCAACACATCAAAAACCCGCCGCCGCAGGTCGCGAATAATCTCCACTCGTTCCACCGTATCAATATCGGAATGCAAATAACGAACCTTGACATGATGTTCGTGTAGATATTCGGTGAGGTCTTCGGCCATGCGTTTGGTCAAGGTGGTCACCAAAACTCGTTCGTTGAGTTGCGCGCGGAGTTTGATTTCGGATAGCAAATCATCCACCTGCGATTCCACCGGGCGCACTTCAACTTCCGGATCCAGCACTCCGGTGGGGCGCACCACTTGTTCAATGGGAAGCGAAACGTGCTGCGCTTCATAAGCGCCCGGGGTCGCCGAGACAAAGATGGTTTGCGGCATCAAGTCTTCAAATTCGTCAAACCGCAGCGGGCGATTATCCATCGCCGACGGCAGCCGAAAACCATACTCCACCAGATTTTCTTTGCGCGAACGGTCGCCGCGATACATGGCGCGCACTTGTGGAATGGTGGCGTGGCTCTCATCCACAAACAACAAAGCGTTGGGCGGCAGGTAGTCCATCAAGGTCGGCGGCGGTTCGCCCGGGGCGCGCCCGGAGAGATACCGCGAATAGTTTTCTATGCCGTTGCAATAGCCCAATTCTTGCATCATTTCCAAATCATACAGGGTGCGCTGTTCAAGACGCTGCGCTTCCACCAAGCGTTGCTGTTCCTGCAATTTCTGCAAGCGCGCATGCAATTCCTGTTTGATCGGGTTCAGGATGCTTTTAATAGTATGCGATGCCGTCACATAGTGGCTCTTTGGATAAATCGTGACTCGGTTGCGGTGGCTTTCCACCGCGCCGCTGAGCGGGTCAAACCGCGCCAGACTTTCTATTTCATCGCCGAACAATTTAATGCGCGTTGCCAATCGCTCGGATTCGGCTGGATATACATCAATAACATCGCCGCGCACGCGGAAAGTGGCGCGCCGCAATTCCATATCATTGCGCGTGTATTGCATTTCCGCCAAGCGCTGCAGGATGGCGCGCTGCTCAATGCGCTCGCCTTGTTTGAGATGCAGAATCATGCCGTGATAGGCGCTCGGATCACCAAGCCCATAAATCGCCGACACGGTGGCGA
>JAHRAW010000235.1 GCA_020027415.1 Gammaproteobacteria bacterium | reverse complement strand
ATCTCCTTATTCACGGCTACACTCAAACCATTCGGGGCTATGGAGACATCCATCTCTCCCCCTTGCTTCGGTCGCCGACTCGTTCTGTCGGCGCAGCAACAAAAACCGCTTTTTGCATCGTCTTATCCTCGTTCATCGTCTTATCCTCGTTTATTGCATGAAAAGACCGGAGCCTGCGCTTCGCAACACAGGCTCCGGCGGAGTTACCGCAGCCAAATGAATAGCAATGCCGTCATTTGGCTTGGCTTGGTGCTTAGTGGGTCGTCTCCAACACGGTTTTGCCGCGCGGCACGCGTATTTCATCCACCATTGCCTGCGTTTCGGCGTCCGGTTCGGCGGTCACCAGAGAGACCGCGACCATGGCGACCAAACTGACCGGCATGCCGATCATGCCGAAGCGTAGGTGGTCAATGCCAAGCCACGGATCCATGCCCGCAAAGCGCACCATGTACAGATACGCGGTGCCGGCGGCGAAGCCGCAGATCATGCCGGCGATGGCGCCGGGGCGGTTGGCGCGTTTCCACCAGATGCCCAACACGATGGGGAAGAACAGCCCGGAGCAAGCAAAATCAAACGCCCACGCGACCGCGCCCAAGATGCTGGTCAGTTGGAAACTGGCGACCACCGCGCCAGCCGCACCGATTCCCAATAACAGAATGCGGGCGACTAACAAGCGGTGCCTGGTGTCCGCTTTCGGGTCAATGATCTTGTAGTACAAATCGTGCGACAACGCATTGGCAATGGCAAGCAACAAGCCGTCCGCGGTGGACATCGCCGCGGCCATACCACCCGCCGCGACTAACCCGGAGATGACATACGGCAGCCCGGCAATTTCCGGAGTCGCTAGCACCACGATATCCGGGCGCATGAAGAACTCGTTGATTTGCAGGATGCCGTCGCTGTTGCCGTCGGTAATCGCCAACATGCCGACATTGCTCCACTTCTGCACCCACTCCAACGCGCTGACATCCGCAATCGTTTTGCCAATGATGCTGGTGGCAAGGTTCGGATCCAGCAGTTGCAGTTTGGTGAAGGTGGCGAGCGCCGGCGCGGTGAAATACAGCAGGAAGATGAACAGCAGCGACCAGGCGACCGATTGCCGCGCGGCTTTCACCGACGGCGTGGTGAAGTAGCGCATGAGGATGTGCGGCAACGAGGCGGTGCCCGCCATCATGCACAATACCAAAGTGACGAATTTCCAACTGTATAGCCAGTCAGTTTGCGGGTTGTTGTGCAGCGTGGTCAGCACTTTCAGCCCCGCCACTTGTTCAAGCGGGGGCGCGCCGACGCCAAGCGTCTGCTCCAACTCGCTGATTCGCACCACCGCATCGCCATACACAAACTGCGGCACCCAGCCGAAGTCCTGCGCGTTGGACATCCAGAACACCGGCACCAAGTAGGCGATGATTAGCACGATATACTGCGCCACTTGGGTCCAAGTTACGGCGCGCATGCCGCCCAACATTGAGCACAGCAAGATGCCCAACAAGCCGAACCATACGCCGACGCCAAACGGAATTTGCAAGGCGCGCGCGGCGATGGTGCCGGTGGCGTTAATCTGCGCGGTTACATAGGTGAACGAAGCCACCGCCAACACTACCACGGCGCAAAATCTCGCCAGATTGCCGCCATAGCGAGTGCCGATAAAATCCGGCACCGTGTAGCAGCCGAATTTACGCAAGTAGGGCGCCATCAACGCCGCCACCAAGACATAGCCGCCGGTCCAGCCGACCACAAACGCCAAGTAGCCGTGCCCGCCGAAATATACGCCGCCAGCCAGCGCCACGAACGACGCGCCGGACATCCAATCGGCGGCGGTTGCCATGCCGTTGAACACCGCCGGCACTTGCCGCCCGGCGACATAGTATGCGTCCACTTGCATGGTGCGCGACAGCCAGCCAATGCAGGCATAAATCAACACCGTGAAGGCCACAAACAGAATGCCGATGGTGTCGGCTTGCACGCCCCTCTGCTCCAGCAGCGCCATGAGCGCGATGAAGATGAGAAAACCGCCGGTGTAGAGACCGTAGATTTTGGGCAGGTTGTCAATGAAATTGCCTTTCATGGTTTATGCCTCCTCAGCGAAGCCGGTTTCTTGGTCTATTTTATGTTGCGCCCAAGCAAACCAGAAAATGGTGATGACAAAGATGATTTCCGAGCCCTGCGCCGCCATATAAAAACCCAGCGGAAAACCCAGAAAACTGAACGCGTTGAGCGCGCTTG
>JAHRAW010000224.1 GCA_020027415.1 Gammaproteobacteria bacterium | reverse complement strand
ACGCTTAAATTCGGCGTTCAATCCACAGCGAAAATCTTCGGCAGTTGGTGCTCGGTTCATAGCGGCGTTCATTGATTTGTACCTGTTAAATGTGATATTTGGTTGCACCCTATTCATCGCGCCGCCTTCACCGTCGCCGGCTGCAACACATCGCCGCTGTCATTCCCCCAAGCATTGCGTTCAAAAGTAACCACCGCGGCGATATCCACATCGCTTAACTGCTTGCCGAACGCTTGCATGGCGGTGCCGGGGTTGCCGTTCAGCACGATTTGCAGGTGCTCTTGCAGGCTGATTTTGCTCGCATCCAACGCCGGGAAGATGCCGGCGATGCCTTGCCCGTCGGCTTGATGGCAGGCGACGCAGGAAGTCGCGTATGCCGATGCGCCGCGCTCCATCAACTCGGCGCGCGACCAGTCGCGGTCGGCGGAATTGGCGGCGGCAACGGCGGCGGCTTGCTCGCCGGCCACCCATTGCGTAAATTCGCCATCGGCCACCGCTTCCACCACGATGGGCATAAAGCCGTGGTCTTTGCCGCATAATTCGGCGCACTGTCCGCGGTAGGTGCCGGGCTCATCAATAATCACCCACATCTCGCGAATGAAGCCCGGAACCGCGTCTTTCTTGATGGCGAAATCCGGCACCCACCAAGCGTGCAACACATCACTGGAAGTCAGCAGAAAGCGCACTTTCTTGCCGACCGGCAACACCATCGGTTTGTCCACTTCCAGCAGATAGTTTTCCACCGAATGCGGGTCAATGCCGGATTTCAAGGCCCGCGCTTGGCGGCTTTTTTCGCCCAAATTGCTGAAAAATCGGATGCCTTGTTGGGGGTATTCATATTCCCATTTCCATTGGTGCCCGGTGACTTGCACGGTGAGGTCGGCGTTGCTGGCGTCTTCCATTTTGATCAATGCTTTCGTCGCTGGAATCGCCAAGCCGACCAAAATCAGAAACGGAATGACGGTCCACACAATTTCCGCCGCGGTGCTATGGGAGAAGGCCGCGGGGGTGACGCCCAACGATTTACGATGCTTGACGATGCTGACCAACATCGCGCCAAACACCACCACGCCAATGGCGATGCAAATGTATAGCACCAGCATGTGCATGGCATACACTTCGTTGCTAATCTCGGACACGCCGCGCGGTAGATTGACTTCCCAGGCCGCCGTGGCCGGCAACGCGAACAGCGCAAGCCACCCGCCGAGAACGCGCGCGCTCGCGCGCGCACTTGTTAAGGCCAAGGCGCGGGCGCGTTTAGCGCGTTGATATAAACTCATTGATTCAGAATCCTCGCCAGATTGATCAAATTTAGAAAACCCGATGACCGCGGTAACACGCAGTGTAGCACAACTAAAACCGAGGTGGAAGGCGTTGCCAACCTCACTCCAACACGAACGCGCGCAGGAAAATCCGCGCATAGTGATCCAGCAGTAAAAAGGCGAACAGCGCGCTCAGGTAGAAAATGGAGTAACCGAAAGTCCGCATCGCGTGTTGGTCGCCGGCGGCGCGATATAATTTGACGGCGTGATAGAGAAAGCCAAGCCCCAAAGCGATGGCGCCGGCGAGGTAGAGAACACCGCTCATCAGCGCCACAAACGGCATCATGGTCACCACCACCAACAAAATTGCGTACAGCAGAATATGCAGTTTGGTGAAGGCGATGCCATATGCCACCGGCAACATCGGCACGCCGGCATGCGCGTATTCGTCCACGCGCCGAATCGCCAACGCCCAGAAATGCGGCGGCGTCCACACGAAGATGATCAAAAACAACAGCAACGCTTCGCTGTGAATTTCGCCGCTTACTGCAGTCCAGCCGAGCACCGGCGGCGCCGCGCCGGCGGCGCCGCCAAGCACGATATTTTGCGGCGTGGAACGTTTCAGAAACATGCTATAGATGACCGCGTAGCCGACCATGGAAGCAAACGTCAACGCCGCGGTCAGCACATTGACAAACACCAGCAGAATGAGCATGGACAGCGCCGCCAACGCCAGCGCGAAAGTTACCGCTTGCCGACCGCTGAGCCGCCCCTGCGGCAGCGGGCGCTGGTGGGTGCGCGGCATGCGCGCGTCCAGTTCTTCGTCAACCCAGTGATTCAACGCCGCCCCAGCCGAAGCCGCCAACGCGATGCCGAGCAGCCCCCAAAACCACGCATTAAACGGCATCCAACCCTCGGTGGACAGCAACATGCCCGCCAATGCGGTGAACAAAATCAGCGCCACCACCTTTGGCTTGCATAGCGCCAAGTAGTCGCGCCACGGCACCGCGTTGTGACCCGTATCAAGCACGATTGCCATGCGTTATACCCGCAGCGCGCGGTGGAAAATTAAATTGCTTGGCGGGTTGTTCATGTTGCGTTTTGTTGCGCGTCTTCAGAGGTCGTTTGGTCGGCAACCGGCGGTGGTTCATCGCCGATTGCTTGGAGAAATAAATCGCGTAAAAGTCGCTTTTCGCGTTGCAACTCTTGCGCCGAT
>JAHRAW010000220.1 GCA_020027415.1 Gammaproteobacteria bacterium | reverse complement strand
CCCGGTGGCGCAGCCGAGGTTGACCAGCCGACCTTCGGCGAGCAAGGTGATGCGATTGCCGTTGGGCAGCACAATCTGATCCACCTGCGGCTTGATGTTTTCCCATGCGTATTGTTTCAAACTCGCCACATCAATCTCATTGTCAAAATGTCCGATGTTGCAAACGATGGATTGGTTTTTCATGCGCAGCATATGTTGGTGCGCGATGACATTGGAATTGCCGGTGGCGGAAATAAAAATATCGGCTTCGGCGCACGCCTCATCCATCCGCACCACGCGATAGCCTTCCATGGCCGCTTGCAACGCGCAAATCGGGTCAATCTCGGTGACCCATACCGTGGTGCCTAAACCGCGCAACGCCTGCGCGCAGCCTTTGCCGACATCGCCGTAGCCGAGCACCACCGCGATTTTGCCGGCGAGCATGACATCGGTGGCGCGTTTGATGCCGTCCACCAACGACTCGCGGCAACCGTAGAGGTTGTCAAATTTGGATTTGGTGACCGAGTTATTTACATTGATCGCCGGAAACGGCAAGCCGCCTTGCGCCGCCATTTGATATAAACGCTGCACCCCCGTGGTGGTTTCTTCGGTAACGCCGCGCACCTGAGCCAAGCGGCGGCTATACCAATTGCGGTCGCTTTGCAAATGATTTTTAATGGCTGCAAACAACGCAACTTCTTCTTCGCTGTCGGGATTTTTTAACACCGCGGGATCTTGTTCCGCTTGCGCGCCGCGAATCAACAACAGCGTCGCATCGCCGCCGTCGTCTAAAATCATGTTGGCATCGCATTCGCTTTGCTCATCGTCGCGCCACTGCATAATGCGGTGGCAAAACTCCCAGTATTCATCCAAAGATTCGCCTTTGAAGGCGAACACCGGCACGCCGCTTTTGGCGATTGCCGCGGCCGCATGATCCTGCGTGGAAAAGATATTGCACGACGCCCAGCGAACTTCCGCGCCGAGCGCGGTCAAAGTTTCTATCAGCACTGCGGTCTGGATGGTCATGTGCAACGAGCCGGCAATGCGCGCGCCGCGTAATGGTTGCGCATCCGCGTATTTTTTCCGCACCGCCATCAGACCGGGCATTTCGGTTTCGGCGATATCCATTTCCTTGCGCCCCCAGTCGGCGAGACTGAGGTCCGCCACCCAGTAATCGGCTTCTTGCGTTGACATGGATTTAGATTGCGCGGCTTGAGCAGACATGGTTGTTATCCGTATAAAAGAGAGAAAAAATTGTACTAACGAATTTTCGGTATATTCACCGCACAAAACTTGATCTTACAACCCCGCATCCGCCCGCAACGCATCCGCCTTATCCGTTTTCTCCCAAGTAAAATCCGGGTCGGTGCGCCCAAAATGCCCATACGCCGAGGTTTTGCGATAAATCGGTCTGAGCAAATCCAAACTCTGCACGATGGCTTTGGGGCGCAGGTCAAAATGCGCGGCGATGAGTTCTTCAATTTTCGCATCGCTGATTTTGCCGCTGCCAAAGGTTTCCACCATCACCGACACCGGCTTTGCCACCCCAATTGCATAGGCAACCTGCACCTCGCATTTTTCCGCCAAGCCAGCCGCCACCACATTCTTTGCCACATAGCGCATGGCATACGACGCCGAACGATCCACCTTAGACGGATCTTTGCCGGAGAACGCCCCGCCGCCGTGATGCGCCGAACCGCCGTAGGTATCCACGATAATCTTGCGCCCGGTCAAGCCGCAATCGCTGACCGGACCGCCAATCACAAAACGCCCGGTGGGATTGACTAAAAAGCGGGTGTCGGCGGTGAGCATCTTGCTTGGCAACACCGGCTTAATCACTTGGTCAATAATCGCGCGCGACAACTCATCGTGTTTCACGCCGGCGTCGTGCTGGGTTGACAACACCACCGTATCCACCGTGTGCGGTTTGCCGTCCACATAGCGCACCGTAACTTGTGACTTGGCGTCCGGGCGCAACCAAGCGAGGTGGCCGGCTTTGCGCACTTTCGCTTGTTGTTCCACCAGCCGATGCGCGTAGGTGATTGGGAACGGCATCAGCACCTCGGTTTCGGCGCACGCGTAGCCAAACATCAAGCCCTGATCGCCGGCGCCTTGGTCCAGATCCAACCCTTCCCCTTCGTTCACTCCTTGGGCGATATCCGGCGACTGCTTATCCAACGATACCAACACCGCGCAACTCTGCGAATCAAACCCGATTTCCGAGGAGTTATAGCCGATTTCAGCGATGGCACTGCGCACTACATCGGCAAAATCAACCGACGCGCTTGAGGTAATCTCACCGGAAAGAACCACCATGCCAGTATTGATCAAAGTTTCACAACCAACCCGCGCCTGCGGGTCTTGCGCCAACAACGCATCCAGCACCGAATCGGATACGCGGTCGGCGACTTTGTCCGGGTGACCTTCGGAAACCGACTCGGAGGTAAATAAAAATGAATTGGACATGGGAATGGAAAAAAATTTAAGTGAGAAAAATAGGGGAAAACTGCCCGCCAGCACTTTTGCGCTACGGCACTTTTGCGCTACTAATCGTAGCATATAATTTAAACATTTGAAGGCCTTTTTAATCAGCCGCCCGGCCAAACCGCCTGCTTCCCTTGCCAGACCGCTTGGCGCGTTCAATCGTTTATCCGATCTCGCGTTGATCCTAGCTTGCATTATGCGGCTTCCCAGCGTACAATATCGCCGCATTGTTACCCGCATGCCGCCCCATTCCACCGCCGTGAAACCGTGAACTTGCCCCCCACCACGCCCCCTGAGACCGCGCGGATATTATCCGAGGCGTTGCCCTATATTCGCCGCTATCAGGGCAAAACCATCGTCATCAAATACGGCGGTAGCGCGATGGTTGAGCAGCCCCTAAAAGACAGTTTCGCGCATGATGTCATTCTGATGAAACTGGTGGGCATGAACCCGGTGATTGTACACGGCGGCGGTCCGCAGATTAACCAACTACTGGAAAAAATTGGCAAACAGTCCACTTTTATCCACGGCATGCGCGTGACCGACAGCGAAACCATGGATGTGGTGGAGATGGTGTTGGGCGGCTTGGTCAATAAAGATATCGTGCATCTGATTAATTCCTTCGGCGGACAGGCGGTTGGTTTGAGCGGCAAGGATGGCAACTTAATTCGCGCCAAGAAATTGCATGTCAGCAAAGACGACCCGCTGCTTGACCGCCCCGAAATTATTGATTACGGGCATGTCGGCGAAGTGGAAGCGATTGCCCCGAAACTGGTGCAACTGTTGCAAAACCAAGCGTTCATTCCGGTGATCGCTCCCATTGGGGTCGGACAAGACGGTCGCACTTACAACATCAACGCCGATTTAGTCGCCGGCAAAATGGCGGTGGTGTTGGGCGCGGAAAAATTGATGCTGCTGACCAACACGCTCGGAGTGTTGGACCCACAGCAGCGACTCATCGCCGACCTTAAGTCCTCGGATATTGCCAAGTTGTTACAGAATGGCGATCTCAGCGGCG
>JAHRAW010000198.1 GCA_020027415.1 Gammaproteobacteria bacterium | reverse complement strand
CAGCGATGCGGCGCGCATCAATTTAACTCGGTTGCGACAGGATCATACGATTCCGCAGCGCATGCTATTGGTCGGCATGCCGCTCTGCATCGTGGCGGGCACTGCGGTGGCATATTTTTTACCGCTGGGGCTGATTATTTGCGAAGCCGCTTTGCTGGCATCTATTCTGGCGCCGACCGATGCGGCGTTGGGCCAGGCGGTGGTCAGTAACAAGGCGGTGCCGCTGCGGATTCGGCAAAGTTTAAATGTGGAGAGCGGTTTGAATGACGGCATCGCGTTGCCGATTGTGCTGATTATGGCAAGCATCGCCAGCGCAATCGCCACGCAAGAGCATATAAACTGGTTGCAATTCGCGGTGTTGCAACTGGTCTTAGGTCCGTTGGCGGGCGTGGCGGTCGGCTATTGCGGCGCCGCGCTGTTAAACTACATGCAGGCGCGCGGTTGGGTATCGGAAGCCGGGCAAGGCATGATATCGCTGGTGTTGGCGGGCTTGAGTTTTATTGTCGCGGAGGCGTTGGGCGGCAATGGCTTTATCGCGGCTTTCGTCGGCGGGTTGGTATTGGGCAATGTTCTCAAGCAAAGTTGCCATTCGCTGTTTGAATTCGTGGAGACCGAAGGGCAACTGCTCACGTTGAGCGCGTTCCTCGTATTCGGGGCGTTGCTGTTGCCCGCAGCCTTGCAAACGTTTCAGCCATGGTATTGGCTGTTTGCCCTGCTCAGCTTGACCGTGTTGCGAATGCTGCCAGTGGCGCTCTCGTTAATCGGCTTGAACTTGAAAACGCCCACCAAATTATTTTTGGGATGGTTCGGTCCGCGCGGGCTTGCCTCGCTGTTATTTATGCTGTTGGTGATGAACGAAACCGAGTTGCAAAACGCCGAAGCCATCACGCATATCGTTTTTATTACCGTACTATTGAGCGTGTTACTGCACGGCTTGAGCGCGGCGCCGGGCGCGCGCATCTACGCCGCCATCGCCGCCGCCTATCCCGGTTGCGCCGAGAACAAACCGATGCCGGAAAGCCCGGCACAGCGCGGCGACTCGCAACCAGAAACATGAACCTCGTCCATTAATTGAAACCATCGGAAACCATCGAAAACCCGCCAATAAATCGTGAGCAACCCGTTATGAAAAAACTGGAAATTGCAGATTGGAATGCGCTGGAAGATCGCACGCCGGCGCATGCCTTAGTATCCAATGTTGATTTAGTCATCATCCGTTACGATGATACGGTTTCGGTGCTATATGGGCGGTGCGCGCACCGCGGCGCGCTGATGTCGGATGGCAAAATTGTCGGCGACAATATCATCTGCGGCTTGCACGGCTGGGATTATCGTTTTGACAGCGGGGTGAGCGAATACAACAACAGCGAAACCTTGCCGAAATTCAACGCTTGGGTTGAACAAGGCAAAGTGTATGTGGATGAAGAACAAATTCTCGCGTGGGAACAACAACATCCGCAGCCGTACAATCGCCAAAGTTATCAAGGCATTTATCAAGATCCGGTCGGCAGCGCGGACGAACCGCATGTCAAATTAATCCGCCAACTGGCAAATTCCGGGCTGCGTAAAACCGGTTCGCATGGTCCGGTGGGCGCGATGGGCGTGAGCCGCGAACAATTGCCGTCGTGGGATGATCTGCAATTTGTGGTCGCGCAATTAGCCAACCTGCCGTTGTTGGACGATGCCGAAGTCGGCACCGATTTAGTCATCGGCGGCGGCGCGTTGAAGCCGTTGAAGTTGGAGATTCCATTGTTTGTATCGGATATGAGTTTTGGCGCGTTGTCGGAGGAAGCCAAAATCGCGCTGGCAAAAGGAGCGGAGTTAGCCGGCAGCGGAATTTGCTCCGGCGAAGGCGGCATGCTACCGGAAGAACAGCAAGCCAACAGTCGTTATTTTTACGAGTTGGCGTCGGCGCGCTTCGGTTTCAGTTGGGACAACGTGAAAAAATGCCAAGCGTTTCACTTCAAAGGCGGACAAGGCGCCAAAACCGGCACCGGCGGACACCTGCCCGGCTCCAAAGTGGGCGGCAAAATCGCCAAAGTGCGCGGGCTGAAACCCGGACAAGATGCCATCTCCCCGGCGCGATTCCCGGACTGGAATAGCCTGGAGCCAATCAAGGAATACGCCAGCCAAGTGCGCGAACAATGCGGCGGGATTCCAATCGGCTACAAGTTATCAGCGCAACACATAGAACAAGATATGGAAGCGGCGTTGGAAGTGGGCGTGGATTATATTATTTTGGATGGACGCGGCGGCGGCACCGGCGCTGCGCCGTTGATTTTCCGCGACCATATTTCAGTGCCGACCATCGCCGCGTTAGCGCGCGCGCGCCGCTATCTTGACCAGTGCGGACGAAAAGACATTGCCTTAATCGTCACCGGCGGACTCAGAACGCCCGCCGATTTCGCCAAAGCCATGGCGTTGGGCGCCGACGGCATCGCGCTATCCAATGCCGCGCTGCAAGCCATCGGCTGCTTAGGCATGCGCGCCTGCCACACCAACAACTGCCCGGTCGGCATCGCCACCCAACGCAAAGATCTGCGCGCACGATTAATCGTGGAAGACGCCGCCAAACGCTTAGACCGCTTCCTACGCGCCTCAGTGCATTTAATGCAAGTATTGGCGCGCGCGTGCGGGCATAGCCACCTGAATCAATTCACCCTCTCCGACCTCACCACTTTGAATCGCGAAATGGCGCATCTTAGTGGGGTGAAGTATGCGGGGATTACATCGCTCTAACCGCTTTAATCAAAATTCTATCTGCATTGCTATTTTATGACGCGCTTCCCGCATGCCAAAATTCACTAACAACCCGGTGCTTAATCCGCCGTATGATGTGCCGGGCAAGCACTGGAAATTAGATGGCGCGGGAGTGCCGACTGGCGGCATTGTCGGTAGCCGCCGCAGTAGCAACTACCTCATGCCGGTGCCGGCGGCGCGCCGCCATAAAACGCGCGCAACGCAACTTGAATTGGAACTGGAGAGCGAAGAAACCGAAAACACCCATGTCAACCAAATCCGCGATTTGATGGACAAATGGCGGAAAATTCCGATACACGACTACGGCGTTACGCATGTCACAAAGAAGTTGCTGTTGCATTGGCGCAATAAAGAAACTGGTCCGCGCCTATTTTTCTGTCAATTGGAAGCGATTGAGACGTTAATCTGGTTGAACGAAGTCGCGCCAAAAAAGAAAGCGGGAAAAGATTTATTGGCGCGCCTGAAAGCCGAAAAGGAGGAAGCCAATCCGAAGT
>JAHRAW010000179.1 GCA_020027415.1 Gammaproteobacteria bacterium | reverse complement strand
TTGCGTTACTGCGCGAAAAATTCGGCGCAGATTTGCGCCGCCTTAGTGATGTCTTGCGCGCTGATTTGCTTATGCGTAACGAGGCGCAGAATATTTCCCCCCAAGCGTCCGCCAAGCAACAAGCCGTTGGCTTTGGCGTGCGCTTGCAAGGCGGCGAATTCATTTTCCGACAGCGTGGTGGCGACAAACACCATGTTGGTATGCGCCTTGCCGTCCACCACTTTGAATTGCTCAATCGCGGCGCACGCTGCGGCTAATTGTTGCGCGTGCAGGTGGTCTTGTTGGAGGCGGTCACGGTTGTGTTCCAGCGCGTAGATGCCCGCCGCCGCCAGAATGCCGACTTGACGCATGCCGCCGCCGAGCATTTTGCGCCAGCGGCGCGCGCGGTCAATGAGATCATGGCGGGCGCATAACAGCGAGCCAATCGGCGCCCCCAAGCCTTTGGAGAGACAAATGGAAACCGAATCAAAGCGCCGCGTGAGTTGCGAAACTTCCACCCCCAACGCCACCGCAGCGTTGAAGATGCGCGCGCCATCCAGATGCAAGCCGAGATTATGCCGCCGCGCCACCGCTTCGGCGCGCGCCAAATAATCCAGCGGCAGCGCCTTGCCGCCAATGGTATTTTCCAACGCCAGCAAGCGGCTGCGGGCAAAATGAAAATCATCCACTTTGACCGCGTCCGCCACTTTGTCAAGGTCCAGCGTGCCGTCGTGCTCGCATTCCAACGGCTGCGGCTGAATGCCGCCCAACACCGCCGCGCCGCCGGCTTCATAGCGATAGGTGTGCGCATTCTGCGCGACAATATACTCATCGCCGCGCTGACAATGACTCAACAACGCCGCCAAGTTGCTCTGCGTGCCGGAAGGAAAAAACAGCGCCGCTTCCTGCCCCGCCAGGTCTGCTATTTTGCGTTCCAGGTGTTGCACCGTCGGGTCTTCGCCGTATACATCATCGCCAACCGCAGCCTGCGCCATCGCGCGGCGCATGTCATCGCCGGGGGTGGTGACGGTATCGCTGCGCAGGTCAATCATGGGCGGTCGGCAAGGCGGTTTTCATACACGAAAGGCGCCTAAAAATCATTGCGCGGGAACGCGCGGGCGGTGTTACAATCATGCCACCATACCTTAACCGCAGGTAACTCGGCAAGGATTCAAGTCTTTCCTTTTCCGCTTTCCACTTTCCCTTTTTTATTTTTCCTTGCCATTTCATCCACGCCACCCATCGCCTTCCCATGCCAACCTCCACCGCACCCGCTTCCATACTTAGCCTTGCCAAGCATCGTTTTCTTGGCGCCAGCCCCGGTTGGTATAAAAAAATCATCCTCGCGTTTTTGTTGCTTAATCCGCTCTTGTTGGTGGTCGCCGGACCGTTCATTACCGGCTGGGTGATTCTCGGCGAGTTCATCTTCACCTTAGCCATGGCGTTGAAATGTTATCCGTTGCAATCCGGCGGCGTGATTGCGCTGCAAGTGGTGCTGTTAGGCATCACCGGTCCGCGCGCGGTATACCATGAAGTGCACGCCAACCTGGAAGTGATTCTGCTGTTGGTGTTTATGGTGGCCGGCATTTACTTTATGAAACCGCTGTTGATGTTTGTCTTCAGCAAGGCGTTTGTGAAGGTTCGTTCCAAGTTGGCGCTTTCGTTATTGTTTTGTTTGCTGTCGGCGGTGCTGTCGGCGTTCTTGGATGCGCTGACCGTTACCGCCGTGTTAATCAGCGTAGCGGCGGGCTTTTACGGCGTGTATCACCAAATCCAATCCGCCGATTCGGATTACGACCATTCCGGGCATCCGGATCGCCGCGAGTTGGGGCAGGCGCTTGAGCAGTTTCGCATGTTCCTGCGCAGTTTGGTGATGCACGGCGCAGTCGGCACCGCCCTCGGCGGCGTATGCACGCTGGTGGGGGAACCGCAAAACTTGCTGATTGCCGCCAAAATGGATTGGGAGTTTATGGAGTTCTTTTGGCGAATGGCGCCGATTACCATGCCGGTATTGGTGAGCGGGCTGGGCGTCTGCTGGCTGGTGGAAAAGTATAAATGGTTCGGCTTCGGCGCCGCCCTGCCGGACGAAGTTCGCACCATTTTGGAGCAGTATTCGTTGGAGCAAGACCACACGCGCACCGCCGCCGACCGCTACGACATCAAAGTGCAAGCCGTCGCCGGCGTGTTCTTAATCATTGCGCTGGCTTTTCACTTGGCGCCGGTGGGCTTGATTGGCTTGGCAATCATCGTGTTGCAAACCGCGTTCACCGGCATCATTGAAGAACATCAAATCGGCAAGGCGTTTACCGAAGCCCTGCCGTTCACCGGCTTGTTGGTGGTGTTTTTTGTAATCGTGGCGATGATTCATGACGCGCACCTGTTCAGCCCGATTATCAACGGCGCGCTGGCAATGTCGGAGCAAGCGCAGCCGGCGGTTTTCTTTCTCGCCAACGGCTTTCTGTCCATGGTCAGCGACAATGTTTTCGTCGCCACGGTGTATATCAACGAGGTCAAAGTCGCCTTTGAATCGGGCATTATTTCGCGCGCACACTTTGAAAAGTTAGCCATCGCCATCAACACCGGCACCAACCTGCCCAGCGTCGCCACGCCGAACGGGCAGGCGGCGTTTTTATTCCTGCTAACCTCTTCGTTAGCGCCATTGATTCGCTTGTCCTATGGCACGATGGTGTGGATGGCGTTGCCCTATACCGTGGTGTTGGGCGTGGTCGGCTTGGTCTGCGTGATTTTGTTTTTGTAACGCTGCTGCAACGCAACGCATCATGAGCAACTTCCAGTCGCCGCGCGAAGTCAATGTCAATTCGCGGCGCGCGCATTTTCCGCATCAACTACAAATCGCCACCCGCTGGTCTGATTTTGATATGCTCAGGCACCTAAATAATGTGCAATACTATCGCTTCTTTGAAACGGTTATTCTGCATTATTTAACTTCCATCGGCGCCGATTTACTGCGCGACCCAATCATTCCCTTCGCGGTTGAAACCAGTTGCAATTTCAAGCACCCAATTCCCGCCGACACCGTCGCCATTGAGGCTGCGCTGCGCATCACCAGATTGGGCAATTCCAGCGTACAATATGAAATCGGCTTGTTTGAAAAACAGCGCATCCCGCCGTCCGCACTCGGCAAATTCGTGCATGTGTACATTGACCGCACTACTGAGAAGCCGACCGCGATTCCGCCGGCGCTCAGGAGCGGACTTGAAAAAATCCGCGTTGGCGAGTAATTTATAATTCATCGCTTGGTTGCCGCTTATATTTTTCACTTCACCAATAGAGGCTCGCATGCGCACTCACCGCCCCCTTCACTCCCGTCTCAGCCTACGCTCTCGCTCCAGTCTAATGAGTCGTCGAAATTTCCTGCAGTTGCTAAGCGGCGCGGCGAGTACTGCGTTGCTCGCCGGCTGCGGCGCTTTGGAGAAACTGGACCGCGGCTTGTATTCGGGCGTGCAAGCCGTTACCAACGAAGATTTAATTACCGGCGAACGCGCGCTCGGTTTTGCCGACCGCGCCGCGCAAATTAAAAAAGGCAACGCCGTCATGCAGAAAATTGTCGGCGACTATTCCCATGTCAACGCGCAAGTTGACCGCCGCATGTATGCGCGATTAACGCGCATCTTTAACAACGTGCATATGGTCAGCCACTACGCGCATGAAAACTGGGAGGTGCTGCTGTTGCCGGATGACAATTTCAACGCCTTTGTTACCGGCGGAACTTATGTGGCGGTGAATCAAGGCTTGATGGACGCCATCCAAGATGACGCCGCCATCGCCGCCGTGCTCGGGCATGAAATCGGGCATGTGGTCGCCAATCATGCCTTTGAACAGCAGGCGACGCTGATTGGTTTGGCGGCTGGCGGCAAAACCGGCGCCGGCTTTGATTTTGCCTATGGCGCGTTGCAGGAGGAGGAAGCCGACCAAATCGGCGCGATTTATGCGGCGTTGGCGGGCTATAACCCGCGCGCGGTGGCGAAAGTTTGGGGCGAGTTCGCGCGCCGCGGCGATAACTGGTCGTATTTTCGCACGCATCCGGCGAACTCCGACCGCGCGCAAGCGAATCGTATCTTGGGCGAACAAGCAACCCAGTATTATATCCCGGGCGTAATCAACCCCGACCACCGCAACTTGTCGCGCTGTAATCAACTTTGGTGCAACCGTTAATCGTTGGAGGGAAGACATGCAACCGCTATTACCAAGCCGCAAAAGAAACTGCAAACCAATCCTTAAATCAAGTTTCCAAATCGGCGCGGTTGCTTTACTCTCGGCGGCGTTGCTTGCGTGCGGTCCGGCGGTGCGCACCACGGATGGAGATTGCTATTATCGCGGCAAGGGCTTGCTGTCCACGGTTGCCACGGTGTTGGATGGAGCGGTCGCCTACGCCGACGCCGAACTGGAAGCCGCCTATCAACGCGACCAAATTAATTTGCATAACTTAGGCACGCAACTGGATGCCATTGACCGCGACTCTGATATTGACGCCTACAATCATGCGGTGGATGAACATAATCGCCTGTTGGCGAGCGTGGAACAACACCAAGAACGAAAACAGCAACGATTAAAAGAGGGTCCCGCCACATCGTTTTCCAAACAAGTGGATGAATCCGGCGATTGCGAATGAGTCTGAGCTGCCAACCGCGCCCAGTCCGCGCCTAACCTCCGCTTCTCCGCTTTCTCCACAGCGGCGTGCCATCAAACCACCCCGCGTCCGCCGTCCACATGAATCATCTGCCCGGTGATGAAGTCGGCGTCGGTGAGCAGAAATTTCACCGCGTTGGCGAGGTCCCGCGCCTTGCCGGTGCGTTTTAGCGGCGTGCGCGATACCAGCCGCTGATGCGCTAATTCATCGGTGTCGTTTTCGGGCCACAGGATTGCGCCCGGCGCAATCGCATTGACGCGCACTTGCGGGGCGAGTTCAAGCGCCAAGGATTTGGTCAACGACCACAAGCCGGCTTTGGTGGCGCAATAAATGGCGTGCCCGGCAAGCGGGCGGTCGGCGTATAGGTCGGTGATATTGATAATCGCGCCGCCGGTTTTTTTCAAGTGCGGGGCGGCCGCCTGACTCAGAAAGAAAGGGGCTTTGAGGTTAGTGTCCATCGCGTTTTGCCACTGCGTCTCGTCAGCCAAGCGCAGCGGGGTTGGGAAAAACACTGAGGCGTTGTTAATCAGCGCGTCCAATCTGCCAAATTCCGCCGCGCACTGGCGCACCAAACTTTTCACTTTGGCAATTTTTGTGAGGTCGCCGCGAATCAGCAACACCGAGTCGGGGCGTTGTTCGCATAGTTCGGCGCGCAAGGCTTCCGCCGCCGTCGCGCTATGGCGATAATGCAGCACCAGATTCATCCCGCCTTGATGCAACACGCGCACGATGCCGGCGCCGATGCGCCGCGAACCGCCGGTGATGAGCGCAACTTTGTCTTGTAAATTGGTCATACTGATGCGGTTTACCGCCGTTGCGCTGCGCCATGCTTGTGTTGCGCGCTTGCGTTGTGCAGTCGCCATTGATTAGGCTACGATTTTAGCACCCACCTCCGCCGCCGCATCCATCTCAACGCCGCGCTGGCGACGGTCTTTACGACAAACCCAGCCAACCGAACCCATGCTGTTAGAGCCCAATGCCAAACAGAAGCGGCATTCCACGCGCGTGCGCGAACGCATCCGCCAACAACTCGCGCAACAGCATGGCTGGCTCGGCTTTGACCAGTTCATGCAGCAGGCGTTGTATGCGCCCGGGTTGGGCTATTATCACACCAATTCACCCAAATTCGGCGCCGCCGGAGATTTTATCACGGCGCCGCTGATGGGGGATGTGCTGGCGCGTTGTTTGGCGCAGCAATGCGCCGAAGTGTTGGCGGAAATCGGCGGTGGCGAAGTGCTTGAGTGCGGCGCTGGCGACGGTCGTTTGGCGGCCGACCTACTGTTGGAAATGCGCGCCTTAGGACAGTTGCCGAGCCGATACTTGATTTTAGAGACCAGCGCGGCGTTGCGCGCGCGCCAACTTGAAACCATCACCACCCGCTGCGCGGCGTTGCGCGCGCGCGTTGCTTGGCTTGCCCAACTGCCGCCGCCCGGCTTTAACGGCGTGGTGCTCGCCAATGAAGTGCTGGATGCGATGCCGGCGCTGCGCTTTGAAATCAACGCGCACGGTCAAGCCGTGGCGTTAGGCGTTGGCGTCGCCGCGGACGAAGACCAATTCCACTGGCAACCCGCCGCCACCCCGCTGCCGCAGCGACTGCAAAATCGTTTGGCGCGGCATGCGTTGGCAAGCGGCTATCGCAGTGAAATCGGTTTGCGCGCCGAAGCGTGGGTGCGCGCGTTGGGCGAAAAAATCAAGCGCGGCGTCATGTTGCTGCTTGACTATGGATTCCCGCAGCGCGAGTTTTATCATGCGCAGCGCCGACAAGGCACCTTGATGTGTCATTATCGGCAGGTTGCGCATGATGATCCGTTTTTCTATCCCGGCTTGCAAGATATCTCAGTGCATGTGGATTTCACGGCGCTGGCGCGCGCGGCGCAAGATGCGGCGTTGGCGCTGGCTGGATATACTTCGCAGGGCGCTTTTTTGCTGTCTTTAGGGGCGTTGGATCGGTTGGCGATAGCGCAGTCCCAGCCCCAATCCCAATCCCGCTCCCAACAAATTCAAACATTAACCATGCCGCATGAAATGGGCGAACTGTTTAAGGTGATTGCGTTTAGCCGAAATTATGCGCCGCCGCTCAGCGGCTTCTCGTTGCAAGATCGCGCCGGGCGGCTTGGCGATTGCTCCTGACAAAATTATTTTTTAAATGAACGAACATTTTGTGCAAGCCTTCTGGTTGGCGGGGTTGCAAGGGCTGACCGAATTTCTGCCGATTTCCAGTTCCGGCCACCTGATACTGGCGCCCAAGTTGCTCGGCTGGCGCGACCAAGGGCTGGCGTTTGATATCGCCGCGCACTTCGGCACGCTGTTGGCGGTGGTGATTTATTTTCATGCCGACCTGCGCAAAATTTTGGCGGCGTGGGGCGGCTCTTTGCGCGGAAAACCGGCCACCGTGCATAGCCGATTGGCGTGGTCGCTGTGTTTCGCCACCCTCATGGTCGGGCTGGCCGGCGTGTGCTTGGAAGAACTGATTAAGCAAACCTTGCGCGCGCCGATTCCGGTGGCGCTTGCCACGCTCGGCTTCGGCGTTTTGTTGGCGCTGGCGGATTGGCGCGGGGCAAAGCGCCGCAACCTTGCCCAACTCAACTGGAAAGATGTGTTGGTAATCGGCGGCGCACAAACGTTGGCGTTGATTCCCGGCGCCTCGCGCGCCGGGCTCACGATCTCCGCGGGCTTGGCGATGGGCTTAACCCGCGAAGCCGCCGCGCGCTTTTCGTTCTTATTGGCGATTCCGGTAATTGCGTTAGCCGGCATCTGGCAGAGCCGCGTGCTGTTCGGCGGTCAGTTCGTCGGGCGTTGGCAACTCTTGTTCATCGCCACGCTGGTTTCGGCGGCGGTGGCGTTACTTTGCATACACTGGTTATTATCCATTCTGCAACATCATGGCTTGTTGCTGTTCGCGCTGTATCGCGTGGTATTAGGCGTGATTTTATTGCTGATATTTATCTAACTTGGTCGTTTATTATGAAAAAAAGTGGCGCTGAATTCCGCCAATGGCGCAACAAAGCGGTGACCTTGCTTGGCATGTCCGGCGTCGGCAAGACCACGCTCGCGCATATTCTGCCGCACCATAAATGGTTTCATTATTCCGGCGACTATCGCATTGGCACGCGCTACTTGAACGAGCCGATTTGCGATTTTATTAAACACCAAGCCATGCAGCAGGAATTTTTTCGCGACTTATTGCGCCGCGATTTAATTTATATCGGCAACAACATCTCCATTAATAACTTGACCATCGTGTCGCACTTTCTCGGCAAGATTGGCAACCCGGAACTGGGCGGGCTGAGCGTGAATGAATTTAAGCGTCGGCAACGGTTGTTTCGCGAGGCGGAAATACAAGCCATGCGTGATGTGGAGGAGTTCATCCACAAAGCGCGCGATATTTACCGCTATCCGAATTTTATCAACGACGCCGGCGGCAGTATCTGCGAGTTGGGCGAGTCGGAATGCTGGCGTTTGTTGTCGCAGAAAACCGTGGTTCTCTACCTGCAAGCCAGCGACGAGATGGAGCAGATGCTGATACAGCGCGCCCGCGCGCACCCCAAGCCGCTGTACTACGAAGAGCGATTTTTGGAGCAACACCTCGCCGAATTTCTGCAGAGCAAGCGTCTTCATTCCGCCGATGAAATCGTGCCGGACGAATTCGTGCAGTGGATTTTCCCCAAACTAATTACGCATCGCAAGCCGCAGTATGAACGCCTTGCCGAACGCTACGGATACGCCATTGACGCCAAGCGAATTTTTGAGTTGCGCGATGAGCAAGATTTCATAGAACTGGTATGCGCCGCCGCCGCCGTTTGAGCCAACCGCAGCCATGCCGCTAATCGCCCATTCCGACCTGCCCAGTTTTGCGAGATTGCAACAAGAAGGGCAAGAGGTGCTGACGCCGGCGCGCGCGCGCGCGCAAGACATCCGCGAATTGCATATCGGCTTTCTCAACATGATGCCGGACGCGGCGCTGCAAGCCACCGAACGACAATTTCTGCGGCTGGTCGGTTCGTGCAATCGCATCGCTCAGTTTTATGTGCATCCATTCACCTTCGCGGAAATCTCGCGCAGCCAACAAACGCGCGACTACATCCAACAGCATTACCACGATTTCGCGCAACTGCAACAAGACGGGTTGGATGCGCTGATTATCTCCGGCGCCAACCCCGCCCAAGCCGACATTACCAACGAGTCGTTCTGGCCGCCGCTGGAAAAAGTAGTGCGCTGGGCGAGTCGGCATGTTTGTTCGGTGATGTGTTCGTGTTTGGCGACTCACGCCATTACGCAATTGTTGTGGGGAGTTAAACGTTATCCGCTGCCGCAAAAACGCTGGGGGGTGTATGCCAACCGCATCACCGCAACCCGTCATCCGCTGACCGCCAACATCAACACCCGCTTTGAGGCGCCGCATTCGCATCTCTATGAAGTGAGTGTTGCGCAATTCAAACAAGCCGGCTTGCCGGTGTTAGCCGACAGCGAGCAAGCCAGTTTACACCTCGGAGTCAGCCCGGACGGCTTTCGCTTCGTGTTTTTCCAGGGGCATCCCGAATACGATGCAATCAGCCTGATGAAGGAATACGCGCGCGAAGTGCAGCGTTTCCTGGATGGACATCGCGCCGACTATCCGCCGTTGCCGGAGAACTATTTCCGCGCCAAGGCGGCGCCGTTGTTGGAGCAATATAAACAAAGCGTGTTAAATGCCAAAGGCGATTATCGCAACCTGCCCGCATTCCCGCAAGATGAACTAAGCCGATGGATTGACAACACTTGGGGCGACACCGGCAAAGCGATGGTCAATAACTGGCTGGGATTGATTTACCAAATTGCGCATCCGCAACGCGGCAAAGTGCTGATGGAAGGCGTGGACCCGCAAGATCCGCTTGGACTGCGCGCCGCGTTCGCCGCGCAAGCGAGTTAAAGCATGCCCGCTGCGGTTATGCGCCGAGTTGTCGGGCGCGACGGCGAACGGATATAAAAAAAGGGAGCCGATTGCGGCTCCCTCAGTGGCGTATAAAACGCGGGCGGTTAGTCATTGACGATTGTTTGTTCCGTCGGTTCCGCCTGCTCCGCTGGTTTGCGATGCGCGGACGCTTGCGGACGGTTTGCTTCCATCTCCTCAGTCAAGGTGGATACCCCGCCATCCAGCACGCCAAATTTCTTCACCTCAAGCAAGGTTTTCTCGCCAATTCCCGGCACCGCCAACAAATCCTGCATCGTTTTGAAGCCGCCGGCTTGTTCGCGGATGCGGATGATTTCACTGGCTTTGCCGGGGCCAATGCCCGGAATATACTGCAACGCTTGCGTGTCCGCAGTGTTCAGATTGACTTTCTCCGCCAACGCCGCCGCTGAAAAAGCGGTGAGCATTAAGACGGCGCACGCGCACTGAAAAAAGCGCGCCATTTCGCGCCCGCAAGCGGGCAAAGATTTTCTCTGTTTCATGTGTTGCTCCTTAGTTGCATGGTTGCCCGGTTGCTTGGTTGGTTTAATAACCTGTGGTAACCGAACCGCTTAACCGGATTGAATGGAACGCCGACACCAAGCAATAAAACAATCAATGCAAACAAAATAATTGAAGCAATTGAATTTCGCGGCGCGCCGACTCTGCTCTACACCACGATGAAAGATTGAAAGCCTCCATCGTTAAGCGCGCAGTGTAGGCGGCAGGCCTCGCGTTGGCCGTGAGTTTTCCCACAACCGCGCCGGTATTTTTGTCGCTCGGCGGTCACGAACGCCGAAGAAACGCCGCCGCAAGTTACAACTGATGCGGGCGCGATAAGTACTCGCGCGAACTCATCTCTTGCAAGCGACTCACGGTGCGTTGGAACGGTTGTTGCAGGCGCGTGCCGCGATATAAATCGGCGGGGGTCGCCGCCGCCGAAGCAATCAAGTTCACCCCCATGTCATACAACTCATCCACCAGTTCAATCAGCCGCCGCGCGGAATCATCCAGCGCCGCGTCCAACCTCGGTATATCGGCGAGAATCAAGGTATGGAATCGTTTTGACAATTCAATGTAATCCACCTTAGAGCGATGGGTGGCGCACAACGCGGCAAAACTAAACCATGCGGTGCCCCGCCCGCAGGCGATGAGTTCCACTTCGCGCCCCGCCAACAACAAATGTTTTGGTTGCGCGCCCATGCCGCCTTCCAAGCGCATAAAACTTTCCCGCAACGCGCGCGCGGCGCGTTCATCGTGCGGCACATGATAGAGCGCGCCGAGTTGCAAACGTTGCATGCGGTAATCCTTGCCGCTATCCACTTTCACCACGCGAGTTTGTTTGCTGAGCAGCGCGATGGCGGGCAAGAAACGTTGCCGCTGCATGCCGCCCTGATACAGCGACTGCGGATGCGTGTTGGAAGTCGTTACCAGCGCCACGCCATGGGAGAATAAATGATGCAGGAACCCCGAGAGCAACATCGCATCGGTAATATCGGTAACCGAAAACTCATCCAAGCACAATACCCGACCGCGCGCCGCCTGTTGCGCGGCGATAATTGCCAGCGGTTCTTGCTTGCCCGCCAGTTTTTTGCGCGCATCATGCACCGACAGCATGAAACGATGGAAGTGAATGCGTTGCGCCAAGTCGTCGCCGACCGCATGATAAAACATATCCATCAGCATGGTTTTACCGGTGCCGACGCCGCCCCATAGATAAAGTCCGCGGCATGTTCTGCGGTGATATTTCAGCGCGCGCGTCAGCCAGGTTGGTTTTTGTTGGCGCGCTAACAGCGTACGATGCAATGAATTGAGTTGCCGAATTGCCGTAAACTGCGCACGGTCGGCGCGAATCTCGCCGTTGCCAACCCGCTGCTGATATTGCTGTAAGAGGGAAACAGAATTTATTTTCATTGCCAGCCTGCTTTGCTCAACGCGCCGCGCCGATAAGCAACAACGCGAACTAATCATACCACGCCGCCCAAACCACAATTCCCAATTCCCAATTCCTAATTCCCCATAACCCATAACCTCCATCGCATCATGAAGCCCCAACCAACCATGGCAAGTTTGCAGCAAGTGGTGGACATTGCCATAGACGCCGGCAAGGAAATTCTCGCGGTATACGCCGGCGAGTTTGAAGTGGAGCGCAAAGGAGACGGCTCGCCGCTGACCGCCGCCGACCGCCGCGCCGATGCGCTGATTCACGCGAGATTGCAACGGCTTGCTCCGCACATTCCGCGATTGTCCGAAGAATCCGCCCTGCAACCGTTTGCGCAACGCCGCGCATGGCGGCGCTTTTGGCTGATTGATCCGCTGGATGGCACCAAGGGTTTCGTGCAACGCAACGGTGAATTTACCGTCAATATCGCCTTGTTGGAAGCAAATCGCCCGGTGTTGGGCGTGGTTTATGCGCCGCTTACCGGAGTCGCATACTATGCCGCCGCCGCCATTGGCGCCTTCAAGCGCGAGGCGAAGCCTCCGCCGACGCCAATTCGCGTGAAAAAATTCAATCTGGATAAAGCGATCATGGTTGTCAGCCGCGCGCATGTCGGCGCCGCAGTCGCCGCCTATCGCGCCCGGCTTGCGCGCGAAGTTGCACAACTGGAAATTGCGCATATGGGGAGTTCCATGAAAATTTGTCTGGTGGCGGAAGGCTCGGCGGATGTCTATCCCCGCTTGGGTCCGACCTCGGAATGGGATACCGCGGCGGCGCAGTGTATTCTTGAATCGGCGGGCGGACGCCTCACCACGGTGGGCGGGCAACCGCTACAATACAATAAGGCGAACATTCTAAATCCATGGTTTGTGGCGGGCGGCGACCCCGAATTCGCTTGGCATCAATTCGCGCAAGGTCTTGAGTCGGCGGCGGATACTGATGCCGCCCAACCGCCGGGCGACCCACTAATAAACGAACCACTAAGTGATTGACCGAGTTGCCGCGCGCGGGTATAATCGCCGCGGCGGAATTTCCACTTATCCACCATTAAATCCCAAACTCCAAACCACCATTATGCGATTGGCTCTCCTCGGTGCGCCGGGTTCCGGCAAAGCAACGCAAGCCAAATTGCTGGTGGCGCGGCATCGGGTTGCCCAAGTATCCGTCCGCGAACTGCTGCGCGAGTCGGCAAAAACCAGGGTTGCCAAAACCGCCAGAACAACCGCCAATGACAATGTAATCAAGTTGCTGGAAGAGCGGTTGCGCGCGCGCGACAGTAAACGCGGTTTCATCATTGGTGATTTTCCGCGCAACATCCCGCAGGCGCAGGCGTTGGACACCTTGTTGGGCATGTTAGGCAGAGCTGTGCAAATCGCCATATGCCTTAAAGTGGATGATGAAACATTGGTGAAGCGCATCACCGGGCGGATGCAATGCGCGCAGTGCGGTGCGCGTTACAACCGCCATTATTTCCCGCCGCAACGCCACAGTACATGCGATGACTGCGACGGCAATTTAACCGCCACCAGGCATCGCGGTCGGAAAGCCGTGAGCGAGAGAATTGCGCTTCATCATCAAGAATCCGTGGCGTTGAATTCCTACTACAAGGCGCAGCACAAGTTGCGCACGGTGTTGGCGAATGAAAGCGAAGACACGGCGGCCATTCATCGCAAAATTTGCGACATCGTGGATTTAGAAATCCGCCCGCTGGAAGTCACCACCATAGAAATTGCCGCCGAAGCCGCCAAGCAAGAAAGCAACACAGTCATCGCCGGCGGACAAATCAACCGCATTGAGTCGCCACCCACTAAGCGCGTTACACGCACGCGCGCGGTGAACAATACGCGTGCAGAATCTGCGCCCACGCGAAACACTCCAACGCGAAACACTAAGGCGACCGCTGCTAAAAATAAAATCGCCAAACCAGCCGTTGATAAAAAGAGCGCACCGAAAGCCACCGCGCACACCAACAAAAAATCACCGCCAAGAAAGTAGCCACCGAAAACTTCCCACTAGCCGCCCCAACGGATTGGCGAATTGAAAATGGTTGAGCCCTCCCACCCAGCACAATTTCCGCAAACGCGCCCGCGGCGGATGCGCAAAGATGCTTTCAGCCGTCGCATGATGCGGCAAACTAAATTAAGCGTTGACGACCTCATTCAGCCGCTGTTCATCCACGAAGGGGAACCGGAAAAGCAGCCCATCCCATCCATGCCGGGCATCTTTCGCTGGGGACTTAACGCGTTAGCCGAACCATGCAAGCGCTGCCATGCGCTCGGCATCCCGGCGGTGGTGTTATTTCCCTCCACGCCGTCGGCGGCGAAATCGGCGGATGCAAAACAAGCGTGGCATCCGAACGGATTGGTGCAACGCGCAATCAAAGCAGTCAAACACGCGGCGCCGGATTTGGGCGTAATCACCGATGTCGCCTTGGATCCCTACACCAGCCACGGGCAGGATGGCTTATGCGATGCGCGCGGCTATGTGGAAAACGATCGCACGGTGGCGGCGTTGGTCAAGCAAGCGATGTCGCATGTGGAAGCGGGCGCCGATGTGGTTGCGCCGTCCGATATGATGGACGGGCGCGTGCGCGCAATTCGCGACGCCTTTGAGAAAAACGGCTATCCCAACGCGCGCATCCTCGCCTATTCCGCCAAGTATGCATCCACCTTCTACGCGCCGTTTCGCCAAGCGGTGGGCTCGGCTTCCAATCTCGGCGGCGGCGATAAACGCAGTTATCAGATGGACCCCGCCAACGCCGACGAAGCCTTGCGCGAAACCGCGTTGGATCTCGCCGAGGGCGCCGATATGGTGATGGTCAAGCCCGGCGCAATCAATTTGGACATCGTCTGGCGCGTCAAACAAGCCTTCGGCATGCCCACCTTCGCCTACCAAGTCAGCGGCGAATACGCGATGCTCAAAGCCGCCGCCGAACACGGCTGGCTGGACGAACGCCAAGCGGTTCTGGAAACCCTAACCTGCTTCAAACGCGCCGGCTGCGATGGAATCTTAACCTACTACGCCGCGCAAGTTGCGGAGTGGCTGCGGGAGAGTGAGTGTGCCGAAATATAAAGTAACATTAAGCCGAAGTTATTTCGTTTCCGTCTGCGCCAAGGACGAACAACATGCCAAGCAACTTGCAGAATTTTATGTCGCCACCGGCAAAGACGACTCAA
>JAHRAW010000174.1 GCA_020027415.1 Gammaproteobacteria bacterium | reverse complement strand
CGCCGCTTTTGGTTACCCGATACAATTGTTCGCCGAGCGCGTGTAAATCGCAGGCGTAGCCGTTGTAGTCGCGAAGTTTGTCGTAGGGCGGCGAAAATACGGTTAAATCAATGGTGTTCGCGCGCATCTTTGCCAACTCGGTAACCGCATCGCCGCAGATGATTTGATTGGTTTTCATGGAAAAATAAAAGCAACCTTAACCACCGCAACAAGCGGAGCGACTCAGCCTCAGCATTCGGCTGAGATGCCCGGCACCGGATAGCCTTTGCAAAAAGTTTTCACTTCCTCATGCAATTTTTGCAATGCCGTTTCATCGTCGCGTTTGGCGACCGCGGTGAGCATGAATTCCACCAACTTCTCCATTTCAGATTCTTGCATGCCGCGCGTGGTGACGGCCGGCGTTCCCAAGCGCACGCCGGACGGGTCCATCGGTTTGCGCGGGTCGTCGGCGATTATGTTTTTATTCAAGGTGATGCCGATGCGGTCAAACAATTGTTCGGCTTGCTGCCCGCTGATATCCCAAGATTGTACGCAGTCAATCAACAGCAAGTGATTGTCGGTGCCGTTGGTGATCAAGCGCGCGCCGCTTTGCATGAATTTGTTTGCCATGCATTGCGCGTTGACGATGATCTGTTTGGCGTATTGCTGAAATTCCGGTTGCAACGCTTCCTTGAACGCGACCGCTTTGGCGGCGACCATTTGCATAATCGGTCCGCCTTGAAAACCGGGGAACACCGCCTTGTCTATTTTCTTGCCGAGTTCGGCTTGGCGCGTCAAAATTAAACCGCCGCGCGGCCCGCGCAAGGATTTGTGGGTGGTGCTTAAAATTACATCAAAGCCGTCATCAAACGGGTTGCGCGCGGCGTTACCGGCGATCAAGCCGGCAATGTGCGCCATGTCGGCGACTGCATACGCGCCCACTTGCTCGGCGATGGCTTTCATTTTTGCATAATCCAGTTCGCGCGGATAGGCTGAAAACCCCGCCAAAATGAGTTTCGGTTTTTCGCGCAACGCCACCGCCAGCATTTCGTCATAATCAATTTCGCCGGTCTCAATATCCTGCATTTTGTAGCGAACAAAATTGAAGATTTTGGTGATATAGGTGACCGGATGCCCGTGCGTGAGATGCCCGCCGTGGCTTAAATCCATGCCCAACACGGTATCGCCGGGCTCAAGCAAGGCGAAGTAGGTGGCGATATTTGCCGGCGCCCCGGCGTGCGGCTGCACATTGGCATGCGCGGCGCTGAAGAGTTGTTTGGCGCGGTCAATGGCAATGGATTCCACGCGGTCGGCGTAAATCTGCCCGCCGTAATAACGGCGCCCGGGATAGCCTTCGGAATACTTGTTGTTGAAAACCGAAGCCATAGTTTCCATCACCGCGGCGGAGATGTAGTTCTCCGACGGGATGAGTTCCACGCCTTCTATCTGGCGTTGCATCTCGCCGCGCACCGCGGCATAAGTATCGGGGTCCCGTTGTTTCAGTGAGTCGTAGTTTGGCATGGTCGTTTGGCGTTTTGCGTTAGCGGAATGGAGCAGCCTGCGCATCATACATCATACATAATTGGCGGCGGAGTTTGCCATCGACCGCGCGACAAAATCACCGCCGCACCGCGCGCTCAACCGATGAACGATTCGGCGAATTGAGTGAATTGATTTTCTGCCAACGCGCGGCGGATGCGCTGCATCAAATTCTGATAGTAATGCACATTATGCAAGGAACAAAGCCGCGCGCCGAGGATCTCATTTTGCTGATGCAAGTGTCGCAGATACGCGCGCGAATAGTTGCGACAAGTATAGCAATCGCATTTTGAATCCACCGCGTCGGTGTCCAGCCGATGCGCGGCGTGGCGAATTTTGAGCGCGCCGTCATGCGTAAACAGCCAGCCATTGCGGGCGTTGCGCGTCGGCATCACGCAGTCAAACATATCTATGCCGGCGGCGACTCCGTTTACTAAATCCTGCGGCGTGCCGACGCCCATTAAATAACGCGGTTTGTCGGGCGGCATGTGGTGCACCGTTTGCGCCAGCATCCGCAGCATATCTTGCTTCGGTTCGCCCACCGACAAGCCGCCCATCGCATAGCCGTCAAAACCAATTTCGGTCAAACCCTGCAAGGATTCCAACCGCAACTCCGTATGCATGCCACCCTGCACAATCCCGAATAACGCGCCGCGCCCGGCATAACTTTGCTTGCAGCGCGCCGCCCAGCGAGCGGACAACTGCATGGAATTTCGCGCTTGTTCATGGGCGCATGGATACGCGGTGCATTCATCGAATGCCATCACAATATCCGAACCCAACGCGGTTTGCACGCGCATCGATTCTTCCGGACTCAAAAACACCGTGCGCCCGTCAAACGGCGAACGGAAGGTCACCCCGTCTTCATTCAGTTTGCGCAATTCAGCCAAACTCCACACCTGAAAACCGCCGGAATCGGTCAGAATCGGCTGCCGCCAATTCATGAAATCGTGCAACGTGCCGTGCGCCTGAATCACCTCCACCCCCGGGCGCAGCATCAAATGAAAAGTATTCCCCAAAACCACCTGCGCCCCACTCGCCGCCACTTCCTGCGGCGATAACGATTTAACCGCCCCGCTGGTCGCCACCGGCATAAACGCCGGCGTATCCACCACCCCACGCGCAAACCCCAATTGCCCCAGCCGCGCCTTGCCGTGAGTGGAGTGGAGGGTGAATTTCATTGGGGAGTTGTTGTTTCGCTGGTCGCTTGCTAGGGGGTTTTTCGGCAATTATGCCGCCGAATTAAAAACGGCGTAACTTTGCATCGGTGGTATCATTTTGCATATAAGCGCATTTCGTAGATAAAACATCATATGAATAAATCAAAACTAAGACTACTGTCTGCGGAAACGCATATGGCTACGCACAAGGTACTCAATGCTGTAGCCCCAGCCGAAGCAAAACTTGGCGAACTAAAAGGTTTTGTGCATACAGTACCAAACGAAGCAATTCTGCTTAATACCTTGCCC
>JAHRAW010000131.1 GCA_020027415.1 Gammaproteobacteria bacterium | reverse complement strand
GCGCAATAAACGGAATTCTAAATAATTGGTGAATATCAAATTATCCAACGCTTCACAGTACCGTTGCATTTGTTCAGCGTAATTTTCATCGTCCAAATTTTTCCCAACATCCTTTGCCTCAATATATCCAAGCGGAATCTGCTTGCGGGTAAGCACAAAATCCGGCGCACCGCAGGCAATTTGTTTCGGTTCGTTGATGACTTGTACGCCCGCGGCGTTGGCTTGCAACCAGGCTTGCAGGGCTGGGCGATAGGTATGCTCAGTCGCTTTTTGCGTGGCATAAATGTCGCTGAGTTTTTGCAGATAGGCGCGGGTATTCATGGTCTGTTCAAAGCGCACAGCGGGATTAATTATTTTGTTATGGCGGCGGGTCGGCGCCGCGTCACCACAAGCCGGCAAACGGTTGCACTTCCACTATCTCGCCGGCGGCCACATCGGCGGACTCGGCGGGTAGCACGATGAAGCAGTTGGCTTCGCCCATGGAGCGTAGCATGCCGGAGCCTTGTTCGCCGGTGGAGCGCACTGCCATTGTCGTTGTCGTTGCGCCGGGTGCGTCGCGGTTATGCGGGTCGGCGGCGGCGTTGGTTAAGATGCCGCGTTGATATTCGGTTCGCCCGGCGCGTTTTTTCAGGGCGGATACCGTTTTGGCTTGCAGGCGCAGCGGCGCGGCGGCGGTTTCCCCGCTTAATAATCGCAGCGCGGGTTTGACAAAAATATGGAAGGTCGCCATGACCGACACCGGATTGCCGGGCAAGCCGAAAAATAAACTCTCGCGCAGCGCGCCAAAAGCCATCGGACGCCCCGGTTTCATCGCTACTTTGCAGAATTTGAGGTCGCCGATTTGCCGCATGATTTGCGCGATATAATCGGCTTCGCCGACCGAAGCCCCGGCCGAAGTGATAACCATATCGGCGCAAGCGGCGGCCTGTTCCAACGTCGCGCTGAGCGCATCGGCGTCGTCCGCGACGATGCCGAAATCCACCATTTCCACGCCCGCCGCCCGCAGCATGCCGTACAGCGTGTAGCGATTGGAATCGTAGACCTCGCCGCTTGCCAGCGGCTTGCCCACCGCGCGCAGTTCATCCCCGTTGGAGAAAAAAGCGACCCGCGGGCGGCGCATCACCGGCAATTCGGCAAGCCCCAACGAAGCCGCCAGCCCGAGATGCGCCGCCGCCAACCGCCGCCCGGCGGCAATGGCGACTTCGCCCACTTGTAAATCCTCGCCGGCGCGGCGCACATTGGCGGCCGCTGGTTCGCCGCCCGGCACGGTGATGACTTCGCCCACGCGTTCAACTCGTTCCTGCATCACCACGCGATCGGCGCCCGCTGGCAGCACCGCGCCGGTCATAATGCGCACGCATTGTCCGGCGCGCACTTCGCCGCGAAACGGGTTGCCGGCGAAGGCGGCGCCAAGCACGTGCAATTGGGTGGCGCCGGTGGCGGCTAAATCTTGGGCGCGCAGCGCGTAGCCGTCCATCGCCGAATTGGTGTGGTTGGGAACTTGCGTCGGGCTTTTGATATCCACCGCCGCGACGCGCCCCAACGCGGAACGGGTTGCAACGCTTTCGCGGTGCGCCAGCGGCGAGATGGTTTGGCGGATGATTTGATGCGCGCGCGCGGCGCTGATGGAATTCGGATCTGAATCACAATCGGCGGGCGCGCGCGCGCGCGTTTTGCTTGCCTCCATTTTATGTTTGCGCGGCGGCGACATGATTTATTGTTCGTCTCGATTCCAAGTGCCGCTGTTGCCGCCGGACTTATGCATCAGCCGAATGGTATGCATCACCATCGCGCGGTCCGCGGCTTTGCACATATCATAAATGGTCAGCAGCGCGACTTGCACGGCGGTCAGCGCTTCCATTTCCACGCCGGTGCGTTCGCGGGTTTCGGCGGTGGCGCGGCACTGCACGGCGTTGTTTTGTGGGTCGGCGGTCAGTTCCACCGCAATGCGGGTGAGGCGCAGCGGATGACACAACGGCAGCAGTTCCGCGGTGCGCTTGGCGGCCATTATGCCGGCCACCCGCGCAATCGCCAGCACATCGCCTTTTTCATGTTGGCGGCGGTCAATCATCTGTAAAGTAGCGGCGCGCATGCGAATGCAACCTTCGGCAATCGCTTTGCGGGCGGTGACGGGCTTGCCGCCGATATCCACCATGTGCGCCTCGCCGCGCGCGTTGAAATGAGTCAATTGATCTTTTGAAGGCATGCGAGAATCCGGCGGCTGGTGGTCATGGCGAACTATGGAACGGACGGCGAACGGACGGCGGCGGAAAATAAACGGCATTGCGCGCCCTTCGCATTATAAGATAAGTCTGCCGCTACCAAGCGGCAATGAAGGCGGTAGCGGCAGCGGAATCAGCAACGGAATCAGCATTCCAACCCGCAAAAACTTCCTCCTCTCCGCCATCCAATTTGCTTTAACACGGGCGTAACGATGCACGACGATTCGATACTATTTTCGCTGTTTTTAATTTTCAGCGGCGCCGCGATATTGGCGACCGCGGCGTTGTATTTGCGGCAGGCAATGTTGGTTGCGTATCTGGTGTTGGGCGCGATTTTGGGTCCGTGGGGGTTGGCGTTGGTTACCGATGCCAATTTGATCCAAGACATCGCCCGCATCGGCATCATATTTTTGTTGTTTCTGCTGGGCTTGGAGTTGGCGCCGCAAAAATTGTTTGCGCTGTTGCGCGCAACCACTTTGGTCACTTTGCTAAGCGCGCTGCTGTTCACCGCCGTTGCCGGGCTGATTGCTTGGGGTAGCGGCTTCGGCGGCGCGGACATTCTGTTCGTGGGTCTCGCCGCTGCGTTCTCAAGCACCATCATCGGCTTGAAACTGCTGCCCACCACCGTGTTGCATCACCGTCACACCGGCGAGGTCATCATTAGCGTGTTGCTGCTGCAAGATGTGCTGGCGATTTTGGTGTTGTTGGGGGTGCATGCATATGCCGCCGGGCAACTGCCGGGGCGCGATTTGGCGTTGCTGGGTCTGGCGTTGCCGACCATCGGCGCGGTTGCGTGGTTCGGTCAGCGGCTGTTGCTGAAACTATTCCGCAAGTTTGACCGCATCCAAGAATATATGTTCCTGCTTGCCATTGGCTGGTGTTTAGGGTTGGCGCAACTGGCCGAAAGCATGGGGCTGTCTTATGAAATCGGCGCGTTTGCGGCCGGCGTGGCGATTGCGGCAAGCCCAATCGCGCAACACATCGCCGTTTGTTTAAAACCGTTGCGGGATTTCTTCTTAGTGTTGTTTTTATTCGGCTTGGGCGCCGGCTTCAATGTCGCCGCCGCGTGGCAAGTGGCGGCGCCGGCGCTGTTAATCTGCGCCAGTATGTTGTTGCTCAAGCCGGTGGTGTTTCATTTTCTGCTGGTGCAACAAGCGGAATCTCCAAAACTGGCGTGGGAAACCGGCGTTCGGCTGGGGCAACTGAGCGAATTTTCGCTGTTGATTGGTTTTGTCGCGCGGCAAAACGGACTCATTTCAGAGGCGGCTTTTTATGTGGTGCAGTTAGCCACCATTTTGAGTTTGATTGTTTCCACCTACTGGATTGTATTTCGCTACCCGACGCCGATTGCGCTTGCTGAAAAACTGCGTCGCGATTGACGCCGGGGTGGTTGCATGCCAACCCCGGCGATGTAGCGGTTTCGCTTAGCGGCGCAGTGGCTTAGTCGCTTAGCGGCTTAGTGAACCGTGAGCTGAATGCGTTTCGCTTCCGCTTGCGGCGCGCGCGGTATGGTCAACTTAAGCACGCCGTGTTGGTAGGCGGCGTGGATGTTTTTTTCATCCACCGCTTCGGCCAAGCGCAACGCGCGATACTGCTTGCCGATACGCCGCTCGCTGGTAAGCACTTGGCGGCCTGCTTGCGGCGTCGTGGCGGCGCGCGCTGCGGCTTCAATGGTCAGCATGTCGTCGGCGATATGAACCGACAACTCCTCTTTGCTGAAGCCCGGCAACTCCACCGAGATTTCATAGCCCTCGGCGGTTTGCACGATATCCAACGGCGGTTGGAAACCGCGCGGGGCAAACCGATTGAACGCAGCGTCGGCAACCGCGGCGTCCGCCAACCAACCCTCAATCTCGCCACACAAACTCACGCCGCGATGCGGCAATTTAGCAATCGTAAACATAATCAACACCTCGCAAAAGAGTAGTCATCATGTTTGGTTACATAGGGCGCATGAAAAAATTTTCAAGGCGGTTGGTTTTAGTTGGCGCGATTACTGAAGGTCACTGAGGGTCGCTGAGATTTAATTATTCTCATCCCGGCGCCGAAAATAGAGGCGCCAACGAAGCGCGGACGGCTTGCACGGTGGCGCCGCTGGCGCGTTCTAACAGAATCACCGCGACGCCAAGATTGCGCCGTTGCCAAGCGGCGGGAAGATCAATTTGCACCTCGGCTTGATGCGCGCCGCGATTCACTTGCAACACTTCGCGCCAATAGCGCACCACAAAATCGTGTTGCAGTGTCTTGCCGCGGTTTTCGCCGGCGTTAATGGTGCGGGTGATATCGTTTTCATAAATCGCCACATACGCGTGCGCCGGCGGTGCGCGGTTGTCCACCGCAAGGCGCGCCGCGATGCCCGTTGAGTCGCGGCGCGTCACTTGCACTTGCAGGGTTGCCGCCGCCAACTGCGAATTGGCTTTTTCAATGGACTGCACGATATTTTCACCGCCGCGCGTTTCGCGCCCGTTCACAAAAAATTCCGGGGTGTAAATGCCGGCTTGGCGATTGTTGGCGGCGATCCGCCGCTGCCGCGCGGTGAACGCAGGTTTGGAATACGCATCCACCCAGCCAAGATAGTTCCAATAATCCACATGGAAAGCCAACGGCACGGCGGCGAAATCTTGCGTCAGCGCCTGCCCCAATTGCCGCAACCAGCGGTCGGCGGGCGGACAACTGCTGCAGCCTTCGGAGGTGTACAGTTCCACCAACGGCGTCTTGAAAGCGCCGCTGGTGATGGATATCGGTGGCGCGGGGTCGCGTTCGTCAGGCGTGGCGGCGGTGGCGACCAAGCCGGTTGCGATGAGGGTCACCGCAACCAACCGCGCGCGCGCATGCCAATTGCTAAGCATTGAACAACTCCAAATAGTCGCCGTAGCCGGCGCTGCGCAAATCCTCTTTGCAGATAAAGCGCAACGCGGCGGAATTCATGCAATAACGCAACCCAGTCGGCGGCGGACCATCCTTGAAAACATGCCCAAGGTGGGAGTCGCCGTGAAAACTTCGCACTTCGGTGCGCGGCAAGAGCAATTTGAAATCGGTTTTTTCAACGATATGGTCGGGCGCCAGCGGCTGGCTGAAACTGGGCCAGCCGGTGCCGGAATCAAACTTATGCTGCGATGAAAACAACGGCGCGCCGCTGACCACATCCACATAAATACCGGCGCGCTTTTCCGCATGATAGGCGTTGTCAAACGGCGGTTCGGTGGCGTCGTGCTGGGTAACTTTATACGCCAACGGGGTCAGCCGCGCGCGCAATTCGGCGGCGCTCGGCTTGCAGTATTTTGCCGCTGCGGCTTGGGGTGGGGTCGGGGTGGTTTGGGTGGTGGTGTTTGGCATGCTCGTTCCCGGTGGTGATTGGGTCATCAAAAAGCGTAAATTATCCAAAAAGAGTAACACAAAATGCTCGACACCGCCGCACCGCTTGGGTATACTTCCTCCCGTCAAAGTTTTCATCAAGCAGTTCTACCCAGTCGGGTTACCTGCTCTTAGCGGGATGTTCGCATCCCTTTTGATGTTGTCCATGTCCGCCACCGCCCAAGATTCGCCAAGTAAGGGCTGGTATGTTGGAGTGAATTACGCTTTTCTGGAGTACGATGTGTCGGGTAATGAGTTTGATACCCCAGTGTTAGTGGTAACGCCCGGTT
>JAHRAW010000128.1 GCA_020027415.1 Gammaproteobacteria bacterium | reverse complement strand
TTTTTGCAGCCTCATTCCCCGTATATTGTTTTGTTTGTTTTTGGTATGGTGTTGCGGGTGTCGGCTATGCAGATTTTAATTAACGGAAGCGCCTTCGGAGTCGGATTCAAAAAATGAGCAAACCATTCGTCGCAATCATGATGGGGTCGGACTCCGACCTGCCGGTGATGAGAACCACGTTTCAAACGCTTGATGCGCTCGGCGTGGCGTGGGAAGCCAAAATTACTTCGGCGCACCGCACGCCGAACGCCACCCGTCAGTATGTGATGGACGCCGAACGTCGCGGTTGCGCGGTGTTTATCGCCGCCGCCGGCTTGGCGGCGCATCTTGCCGGGGCGGTCGCCGCGCAGACCCTAAAGCCGGTCATCGGGGTGCCGCTGGAAGGCGGACCGTTGCAGGGCAAAGACGCCTTGCTGTCCACGGTGCAAATGCCGGGCGGGATTGCGGTGGCGTGCGTGGCGATTGGCAAAGCTGGCGCCAAAAACGCGGGCTATTTGGCGGCGCAGATATTGGCGTTGGGCGACGAGCAACTGAACGCGCGGTTGCGCACCGACCGCGAACAAAACGCCGCCGCGGTGCTTGCCAAAGACGACACCTTGCAAAAATCCTTGCCACGGTGAATGGCGGCGTGAGTGCGCAAACATGAACCTTGAGTCGGTGGCGCGCGCCGCGGCGGTCATCCGCGCCGGCGGCGTGGTGGCGTATCCCACCGAAGCGTGCTTCGGACTCGGTTGCGACCCGCGCAACACCGCGGCGATACGCCGTATCTTGCGCATGAAACATCGCCCGCGCGCCAACGGGCTCATCGTAATCGCCGATTGTCGGCGTAGATTGTCACCCTATGTGGAATCGTGGGCGGTTGCTTGCCACCCGCAAATAATCGCTTCGTGGCCCGGCCCACACACTTGGTTATTGCCCGCCAGTCGGCGCGCCTCCCGCTGGTTGCGCGGGCGGCACAGCACCTTGGCGGTACGAGTCACCGCGCATCGCGCGGCGGCGAAACTTTGTCAGTGGGCGCGCACCCCAATTGTTTCCACCAGCGCGAACCGCGCCGGGCGTCAGATGTTGCGAAGCGGAGATGCGGTGCTGCGGGAATTCGGCGCTGAGATTGATTTCCTCATGGAGGGCGGCATTGGCAACGCCGCGGTGCCGTCCAGCATTCGGCACGGCGCCACCGGTCAAGTGCTGAGACGCTGAACAATGTTCGCCGCCACCTCGTCTTCCACGCATGGCGACTCGGTTTCCATCGGCACGGTGATTCAGTATTTCAAGCGCCTGCAAGACGACCTTTGCCGACAACTGGGAGAACTTGAAACGGGCGCGGCTTTTGGCGAGGATGTTTGGCGGCACGCGAATGGCGGCGGCGGGATTACGCGCGTGCTTGAACAAGGCGAGTTATTTGAAAAGGGCGGGGTGAATTTCTCCCATGTGCGGGGCGCCAAACTGCCGCCGGCCGCCGCCGCTACTGCGCAACGCGCGTCGCTTGCCGAGCAGCCGTTTGAGGCGGCGGGGGTTTCTCTGGTAATGCATCCGCTCAACCCCTATGTGCCGTGCTGCCATCTCAATGTGCGGTTTTTTCTGGCGGATGCGCGCGGCAACGCGCCGGTGTGGTGGTTTGGCGGCGGCTACGATTTAACCCCCTACTATGGTTTCGTGCAGGACTGCGTGCATTGGCATCAAACCGCCAAGCAAGCTTGCGACCCGTTCGGCGCGCAGCATTACCGCAGATTCAAAGCCGACTGCGACCGCTATTTTCAGTTGCCACATCGCGGCGAAGCGCGCGGCATCGGCGGCTTGTTTTTTGACGACTATCAAGCCGGCGGTTTTGCTTCGGCTTTTGCTTTCGTGCGCAGCGTTGGCGACAGTTTCATCCGCGCATACCGACCGATTGTGCAGCGGCGGCGCGCGACTCCGTACTGCGAACGGCAGCGGATGTTTCAAGGTTACCGCCGTGGGCGGTATGTGGAATTCAACCTGATTTACGACCGCGGCACATTATTCGGTCTGCAATCCGGCGGGCGCACCGAATCCATCCTCATGTCCATGCCGCCGCAGGCGCACTGGAAATACAACTGGCGCGCGCCGCCCGGCAGCGATGAACAAAAGTTGGTGGATGAGTATCTTACGCCGCGAGATTGGTTGGCGCGCGCGCCGTAAACGCCATGCTAACCCTCTATCGCGCGGCGCTGTATTTAGCGTTTCCGTTGTTCATGTTGCGGTTGTTTTACCGCGCGCTGCGCGACCGCCGCTACTTTGCAAACCTACCGCAGCGGTTGGGGTGGCTCGGCTTTCATCCGCCGCCCGGCGGCATCTGGATTCACGCGGTATCGGTGGGCGAGGTGAACGCCGCCACGCCGCTGATTCATGCCCTGCTGGAAAATGCTGCGCACAAGCCGATTCTGCTCACTACCATGACGCCGACCGGCGCCGACCGCGTAACAAAAACCTTCGGCGGACGGGTTGCCCACTGCCACCTGCCGTATGATTATCCCGGCGCGGCAAGGCGTTTTCTCGAGCGCGTGCAGCCGTGTTTGGCGGTGGTCATGGAAACCGAAATCTGGCCCAACTTAATCGCCAGTTGTCATCGGCGCGGCATCCCGATGTTGTATGCGAATGTGCGATTGTCCAAGCGTTCGTATCGCGGGTATCGGCGCGTGGCGAAACTTATCCGCCCGACGCTGGCAAAAATTAATTGCTTCGCAGTGCAAACCGAAGCCGACGCCGAGCGGCTACGTCGCTTGGGCGCGCCGAAGGCCGCGCTCACGGTGACCGGCAACCTAAAATTTGATATGGAAGTGTCACCCGATGTTGCGGCGGCGGCGAAATTGATGCGCAACGCGTGGGGGCGCGAGCGCTTGGTGTGGGTGGCCGGCAGCACGCACGACGGCGAAGAAGCGCAAATCCTTGCCGCTTTCGCGCGGCTGCGCGCCGAGTTCCAAGCGTTGCTGTTGGTAATTGTGCCGCGCCATCCGCACCGTTTCGCCGCCGTGTTTCGCCGTTGCGCGCGTCAGTACAACACGGTGCTGCGCTCGCAAAATCGGCATTCGGTGCCTGCTGAGGCGGCGGTTTATGTAGCCGACACTATGGGCGAATTGCCCATGCTGCTCGCCGCCGCCGATGTGGCGTTTATCGGCGGCAGCCTGAAGCCGTTCGGCGGGCATAATGTACTGGAAGCGGCGGCGGCGGGGGTGGCGGTGGTGTTCGGGCGGCACATGTTTAATTTTGCCGAAATCGCCGATTTGTTGGTGCAACATTCGGCCGGCTTGCAAGTGATGCATGCCGATGAACTGACCGAAGTCATGCAACGTTTATTGGATAATCCGTTGTTGCGCGAACAATACGGCAACCGCGGCAGAGAGTTGGTGGAGAAAAATCGCGGCGCGCTACAAAAAGTCCGCGCTTTGATTGCACAAACGTTAGCGGGGTAAGTAGGCGAAAGTTAAATTCAAACTAAGTTAAGTGCGTAAGTAAATAAATAAACAAGCAAGTAAGTCAAAAATGAGCCCCGCCTTATTTGCTAACCCGGAAAATTAAACCAACTTCACAAACCCGCGCAACATCCCCATGCGCATCCCGCGCATGCTCCCATTAGTTCTTTGACTTCGCCGTTGCGCATATCTCATCCTCAGGCAAACTCTTGCCCACGATTTCGGCGACATCCCGCGACAGTTTTGGCAACTTGGCAATTTGCTCCAACATGGTTCGCATATGCGCTTTGCGTTGCGGGGTGTATTTTTTCCAGTTATTAAACACCGCCGCCAACTTGGCGCTTAGTTGCGGATTCAGCGGATCCAGTTGCGCCACCCAGTCGCGGGCAAATTGATAGCCGGCGCCGTCGCTTGCGTGAAAACAAAACTGGTTGGCGTAACTGAAGCCGAAAATCAACGCATAAACTTTGTTGGGATTGGCGCGGTCAAACGCTTCATGTTGCGTTAACGCTTGCACCCGCGACAACGTTTCCGGTCGCGCCACGCACGCTTGCAGGGCGAGCCATTTATCCACCACCAGCGGTTCCTCTTTCCATCGCTGGTAAAAATCATCCAACAAAGCATGGCGGTTGGCATAACTGGAATTGAGCAACGCTGACAACGCCGCCATCGCATCCGTCATGCAACTGGAATTTGCCAACAACGCCGCCGCTAAGCGGTGAACTTCGGGAGTGTCTAAGGCAATCAAGCAACCGAGACACGCATTGCGCAAACTGCGGATGCCGATTTGTTGCGTATTGAGCGCGCCGTCGTTTTGCTGATTGAGTTGATGATAGCGCGCCAGCAGTTTGCTTTTGAGCGCTTGCGCCAGTTGATATTGCACTTGGCGGCGCGCGGTGAAAATCGCCGCTGGGTCAATCGGTGTCACTAATTCGCTGAGATAAGTTTCGGCGGGCAAGGTCAGAATGCGGGCTTGCAACGCCGGGTCGGCTGCTTCATCATCCAACATTGCCGCAAAAGACTGGGTGTAGGCGGCGTCCGTTTCGGTCGCCGATTCGTCTTCGTCTTCGGCGCACGCGCGCCGCGCCTGCATACGCGCCACACCGGCAAGGATTTGCTTGCACAACAATTTTTGCCCGGCTTCCCAGCGATTAAACGGGTCGTCTTCGTGCGCCAGCAGCAGCGCGAGTTCGCGCTCGGAGAGCGACTGGCGAAGTTCCACCGGGGCGCTGAAGCCGCGCAATAAAGACAGCAGCGGCTTGCGCCGAACGCCGGTGAACACGAAGGTTTGTTGCGGCTTGGTTAGCACCAATAATTGCTCATCGGCAGCCGGCGGCGGAGTCGCCTGCGCAGCGTCACACGAAGGCTCCAGTTGCATGCCGAGGCGCCGCCCAGCCTGATCAAACAGCGCGGCGCGCAGCGGAATCACCAACGGCTGCTTGTGCGGTTGCTGAGGCGTGGGCGGACAACTCTGGCGCAGGCTGACCGTGAAAGTGCCGCGTTTGGCATGATACTTCGTATCCACTTCTACCACCGGCGTGCCGGCTTGGCAATACCAGTTTTGGAATTGCTGCAAATCTATGCCGCCGGCGTGTTCCATCGCCGCCACAAAATCATCGGTGGTCGCCGCCAGCCCGTCGTGGCGGGCAAAATACAAGTCGGCGCCGGCGCGAAACTTTTCCGCGCCGAGCAAGGTGTGCAGCATGCGAATCACCTCGGCGCCTTTTTCATACACCGTGGCGGTATAGAAGTTATTGATTTCAAGGTATGAATCCGGGCGCACCGGATGCGCCATCGGACCGGCGTCTTCGCGAAATTGATGGCTTCGCAACGCATCCACATCCTCAATGCGCTTGACCGCCGCGCGCCCCATGGCGGCGCTGAATTGTTGTTCGCGGAATACCGTGAAGCCTTCTTTCAGGCTCAGTTGAAACCAATCGCGGCAGGTTACGCGGTTGCCGGACCAGTTGTGAAAATATTCATGCCCGATGACATTTTCTACATCCTCAAAATCCGCGTCGGTGACCATATTGGGGTCGGCTAACACATACTTGGTGTTAAAAATGTTCAGGCTCTTGTTCTCCATCGCGCCCATGTTGAAATCGCTCACCGCCACTACATTGAACAAATCCAAATCATACTCGCGCCCATAGGCTTGCTCATCCCACCGCATCGCGCGTTTGAGCGACGCCAGCGCGTGCTTGCATTTATCCACGTCGCGGTCGCGGGCAAAAAACCGCAACGCCACCGCGCGCTGGTTGCAAGTGATAAAGCGGTCTTGCAAACACGCCAACTTGCCGGCCACGATGGCGAATAAATAAGTCGGCTTGGGAAACGGGTCGCGCCAGATTGCGTAGTGCCTGCCGCCAGCCAGCGCGCCTTGTTCAAGCAGGTTGCCATTGCAAAGTAGCACTGGAAAAGTGCGCCGCGCGGCGCGCAAGGTCACTTGGTATTGGGCGAGGTTGTCGGGTCGGTCAACCGCCGGCGTGATGCGCCGAAAGCCTTCCGCTTCGCACTGACTGCAGAGCATATCTTGGGATTGATACAAGCCGCTCAGCGCGGTGTTGTTAGCCGGCTGAATGGTGTTCTCAATGCTCAGTTCAAACTCTTGCGGCGGCGCGAAAATAATTAATTGGTCGCGTTGCACGCGGTATTGCGCGGCGCTGAGCGGGACGCCGTTGACGGCGATTTCCCCCAACCGTACGGTGTCCAAGTCTAAATCCAATTCCAAGTCTGCGGGCGAGTCGGCGGGCAAGCCAGCCGTCGCTTCCGAATCTAATTTTGCGTTTGGTGGCGGCGCCCTTCGCACCCGATGCCACGCGTGGATGCGCGTTTCTCGGAACGCAAGATCCACCGTCAGTTTGGTTTCAATAATGCGGAAAGTCGGCGGCTGATAATCGGCGCGGCGAATCACCGGCGAAGCGGCGGTTTTCATGGGAATTTCGGGTGCGGATTCATGCGGCTGAGTCGGCGTCTGCGGTGTGCTCGGCAAGCGCACGGATGCGCGTCAACTCGGCGCTCACTTAAGTTAGGGTGGCGGGGCGGTGGGTCGGTGGTTTAGTTAACGCTCCAAATGTTGCAGTTTGTCTTTTTCCTGCGCCCACATATCGGCATTGGGCGGCGACGGTTTCATTTCGGCGATGACCGGCCAGATTTCGCTCAGTTCCGCGTTCAGTTGCAGGAAATGTTGTTGTTCATCCGGCAAGTCGTCCTCCGAGCAAATCGCATCCACCGGACATTCCGGCTCACACAAACTGCAGT